>CANLAV010000042.1 GCA_947487905.1 Bacteroidota bacterium
AGCGGTTTTTCCTGTCCCAGTTTGGGCGCATGCTATTAAATCTTTACCTGATTGTATTACCGGAATGGCTTCTTGTTGTATAGGCGTGGGTTGTTTAAATCCCATGGATTGTAATCCATCAAGTAATGTTGTGTCGAAATGAAAGTCGTTGAAAGTCAATGCTATTATAATTTAATTATTTTTAAAGGGCTAATTTACTATTTTTGACCGGTAAATGCTATAAAAATGTATTGGTTAAAAAGTTCGAACATACATGCCACTCATGGTTTTTCTACCAGAAATGGTGGCGTTTCATTAGCGCCATTCCATAGTTTAAATTTAGGAGGGACAGAAGATTTGCCTGAACATATTTCTGAAAACAGAAGACGTGCTTTATCTGATTTAGGTATTGAGATGAATCAAGTTTCTTATTTAAATCAAATTCATAGTAATTTGGTTTGCCAAGCAATAATAGGTAAACAAACAGGTGATGCGTTGGTTACCAATAAAAAAAATGTGGCTATTGCTGTTGGCGCAGCAGATTGTTATCCAGTATTATTTTCAGATGAAAAGAATGGAGTGATTGGCGCGGCTCATTGTGGTTGGAAAGGCACTTTAAATCGCATTGTAAAAAACACTTTACATGAAATGATAGTATTAGGTGCAGGAATAGAACATATTAAAGTGGCCATTGGACAAGGGATTAGTCAACAAAATTATGAAGTGAGCGAAGAGGTTATAGATCAATTTAAAACAAACCGTTTTTCCGATTATTGTTGGAATGCTCGGTATTTAAATTTATTGGAGGCTAATCGGTCTGTTGCTTTGGAATGTGGCATTAAATCAGATCATATTTGGGCTATGAGTCGATGTACAACCGAATCAGATTTTTTTTCATACCGAAGAGATGCAGGAAAAACTGGTAGAATGTGGGCTGTGATAATGATGAAATAATATGTAATTTTGTGTTATGAAAAAAGATAGTTTGATTATTTTCGTTTTTATCTGTGTTGCCTTCATTTCATTTGACTTAACCGCTCAATGCGCTATGTGTAAAGAGGTTGTGAATAGTAGTCAAAACGGACCTAATTCGATCGCTAAAAATTTAAATACAGGTATTTTATATTTAATGGCAATACCCTATTTGATGATTGCTTTTATCTTCCGTAAACAAATAAAGTCTTTGTACTTAACGCTAAGAGGTAAAAAGGTTAAGGAAGAATAATTGGAATTATTAATTTTCGAATAATACCTTATATTCAAACGAGTCAAGGTTGTAGGTTAAATCTTCAACTAAGTTTTCAATAAAAGCTTTACCGTATTTAGTGTAATACATGCTAAAATTATCATAACGTTCTTGCGGCATATTGTTTGGAAATAACTTTGATTTGATGGTCCAAATTTGATTGATGTCAGTTTCTGATTTTTGTTTGAGTGCTTTATTTATTTTTTGATTGAGCACTAAAATTCCATTTAAAGCTTTTTGTTTTTCGGCTTCAACACTACCTATGAGAGATTTATCTATGGTTGAAACAAGCTCTGTTATGGAGTTAAACATATCATTTAAAGACGAATTAAAATTATTTAAATTAACATCAGCATGTTCAGTTCTGATAAATGCTTTCACCAAATCTTCACCATCTGTAAAGATGGATTCTGTTTCTAAGTTTAATTTTTTGATTTTGTTCTGTGTGCCTTTATCAATAATCATGGCAAAATGACGTGGCATTAAAATAGGAAAAGTAATGTTATAAGCTTCAAACATTTTTTTGTATTCCAGCCAATAGGCTAGTTCGCCAGGTCCACCCACATAGGCAATATTCGGTAATATTTTTTGTTGGTATAATGGACGCAAAACCACATTCGGACTTAGTTTTTCGGGATTGACATCAATCATAGTTTCTAATTCATCCTTGCTGAAGATTATGTCTGTATTTAAAACTTGGTAACGTTCCTGTTGTTTTTCAATACGTTCTCTTATGTTTGGTTCTGTATAAAACACATTGATTAATCGTGGAGAAACTTGAGCACTATAATTTTCTTTTAATTGGTTAATAGTTTCTGAAACAATTTCGAAAGAGGTGTTTTTAAATATATCTGTTTTAAATTCTTTCTTAAATAACTCTTTTAAAGTTTTGTCGTTTCCATCTAAAGTTATTAATCCATAATCTCCAAAAAGTTCATTAACAAGGAATCTTGTGGCATCAGATAAATTTTCATTTTTTAAATACGCGTCTTCAAATAGTTTAATTAAATGAGTGGCGTTTTCATTATCACCTAAAATAGTTTTTAATTCTGCAATAACATCTGCTAAGTTTTCTGTTTTAAAATTTCCAACGCTACCTTTTTCTTCTGAAATCCAAACTATTTTTTTTCCAAAAATGTTGGCGTGATTAATTTCCTCAAAATCATGATCCTCATTGGCCATCCAATATACAGGCACAAAGTTTTTATTCGGAAATTTTTCGGTTAACGTTTTACATAAATTGATGGCAGAAATTATTTTATAAATAAAATACAATGGTCCCGTAAACAAGCAAAGCTGATGGCCAGTAGTCACAGTGAAGGTATTATCATTATTTAATAAACGAATTGACTCAATTGTTTTTTTAGACGTGTTCGTTACTAACTGAGATTGCTTTAATAAACTTTCAACTAATACTGTTCTATTTAAATAATTAAAATGTTCTTCGGTAAAAAATGCTTCAAAATCTTTTTGACCAATATGATATTTATAAAACGGCTTTACAGTCTCATCTTGTTGAATGTAGTTTTCAAACAGTGATGAAAAAAGTTTTGTTTTTTGAATTGAAAATTGGCGTTTAGTAAAAAGCATAATTTTTAGTAATCATATATCTGATTACAGTTATAAATGTAATTATAATTTTAAAAAGGTTTTGTAATTGTTGTTTTAATTCAAATGGTCTAAACAAAAAACCCTCAACTATTTCTAGTTAAGGGTTTATGTATTTATTCAGCGGAGAAATAGGGATTCGAACCCCAGGTACCTCACGGTACAACAGTTTTCAAGACTGCCGCAATCGACCACTCTGCCATTTCTCCAGAGAGTGCGTAAAAGTAATATATTTTTTTGTTTTACAACAATTATTTTCAATTATTTTTTTAGTAATTTTAGAGAAAATTTCACGCTCATTTCAATGTGATTTTACAACCATGAGGACATTATTTCTGTTTTTTTCACTATTTTCTAGTATTATTAGTATTTCTAGCGTTAAGGTGTATTTCAATTACGGAGTATTTAACTCCATGTATTCAAATCCATATTTAGAAACTTACCTTACTATTTCTGGGAATAGCGTAAAATATTTACCAAAAAAATCTGGGTTACAAGCCAGTGTAACGCTGACATGGGAAATTTTAAAAGAAAATGAAGTCGTTAAGAAACTTTCTTATAATTTATGGAGTCCTATCGCCAAAGATTCAATTAATTCTCCTTCTTTTATTGATAATCAGCGATTTTCTCTGCCAAACGGTCAATATACCTTAAAGTTTAGTGTTATTGATAATGCATTTCCAAATGCGATAACAACTCATACAGAAAACATTACTGTATTATTTCATCGAGACAAAAAAATTGAAACTTCTGATATTCAGACCCTGGAATCTTATTCAAAAAGTAATGGTTCGAGTACATTCTCAAAAAATGGTTACGATCTAATTCCTTATACAGTCAATTATTTTCCTGCTACTCAAAACCAACTTAAGTTTTATTTTGAATCTTATAATGCTGATACGTTATTAGGAAAAAATTCTAAATTTATTTATACCTATTATCTTGAAGATAATGAAACGACAATTAAAGTAAATAATTTGGCAGGTTTTCAAAAACAAAAAGCGAGTAGGATAAACCCATTATTAGCGCAATTTGACATTACTTCTTTGCCAACTGGAAATTATAATTTAGTGATTGAGGTACGAGATTCTGTGAATGCATTGCGTGCTCAGAAAAAATATTTTTTCCAGCGCCAATCTATTTTTAAGCCAGTTGCTAATGAACTATCTGCAAATTCTACCATTGATTTATTTTTTCATTCGATTCAAAGTACCGATACATTAAAGGAGTTTATAGAATGTTTATGGCCTATTTCAAAAACAACGGATCGCGCTTGGCAACAAACGCAACTTGAAAATAAAAATAGAACCAATATGCAGAATTATTTAATTGAATATTGGAAATCATACGCTGGTGATTCTTTAGATCCATTGACGGTGTGTGTGCAACATTTAATAGATGTTAAAGAAACGAACGCCATGTTTAAATGCGGAAAGCAAAAAGGTTATTATACGGATAGAGGTAGAGTTTATCTGCAATATGGCAAACCTAATCAACGTAACCAAGTCAATAGTTCGCCTAATACTTATCCTTACGAAGTTTGGCAGTATTATCGAATTTATGAAAAAACCACCAATCACTTTTTTACCAATAAAAAATTTGTATTTGCAAATTTCGCAATAGCCGACGACTGTTATGAACTTTTATACTCTGATGTTCGAGGTGAAAAAATAGATCCAAATTGGAAGTTTAGATTAGTAAAGCGAATGCAGAAACAACAAAATGTGGATGACAATTCGCCAATAAAAACATACGGTAATAATTTTGAAGATGATTTTCTTAATCCAAGATAGTATATGGTATTAAACGCGCATGTGGCCATTGTTATATTAAATTGGAATGGAAAAGTATTTTTAGAACAATTTTTACCAAGCGTAATTAAGCACAGTGAAGGCGCAACAATATATGTTGCGGACAACCTTTCCACTGATGAGAGTAATGTGTTTTTAGACGTAAACTATCCTGATGTTCAAATTATTAGAAATACTGATAATTATGGTTTTGCTCAAGGTTATAATATCGCCTTAAAACAGATTGAGGCTGATTATTATATTCTTCTTAATTCTGATGTAGAAGTTACAAATAATTGGATTAATCCAATTATTTATTTGATGGAACAAGATAAAACGATAGCGGCATGTCAGCCAAAGATATTGGATTATAAAAAGCCATCAGATTTTGAATATGCTGGTGCAGCTGGTGGTTATATCGATAAATACGGTTATCCATTTTGTAGAGGCCGCTTGTTTAATACTATAGAAGCCGATCATCATCAATATGACGACGCAACAGAAGTTTTTTGGGCAACTGGTGCTTGTATGTTTGTAAGGGCTCATGCATTTTGGGAAGTGGATGGTTTTGATAATGACTATTTTGCTCACATGGAAGAAATTGATTTATGTTGGCGAATGAAAAATGTGGGTTATAAAATATACGCTGAACCAAAATCCTTTGTTTATCACGTAGGCGGTGGAACCTTGAATAAAATAAATCCTAAAAAAACATATTTAAATTTCAGAAATAATCTCATTACACTAATTAAAAATGCGGATTCGTCCAACTTGTTTTTCAAGTTAATTTACCGAATGTTATTAGATGGCATTGCTGCTTATAAATTTTTGTTAGAAGGAAATGGATTGCATTTCATTGCTGTAGCTAAAGCGCATTTTGCTTTTTACGCTATGTTGCCTTCAACATTACATAAAAGAAAAGTTATGTTACAGAAACAAGGGTTTGCGTTTACTCATTCCGCTATATTGCCAAAAAATATTGTATTTCAATATTTTTTGAGAGGAATCAAACAGTTTTCGCAATTTGATTATTTTAAAAAATAAAAAGGTTCGTGAAACTTCTTATTTGTAGCCAATCATAAATACAGCACATCCACTATAAGATCCATCTGCAGTTGGCGGTATGATGTAGTTGATATAAACTTGACGAACCTTTGAAACTTCCCATTGTAATTCTTTTCTATCGATGCCTCCATCTTTTGAAGAAAATAATAATTTACGGTTTTTAGAATCTTTGTCTTTATTGTAAATTTGAATTTCAATATTTTTTGGAAGGGCTTCCAAATTAAAAATAAAACGGTATTTTTCTCCAATAAATAAAGGGATTTCAATCTCTTTAACGGTTTCTGTTTTTTTATAAATAATACGAGTTAATTCTGAACTATCATATTTATAAGGCCCTAAAGCACTCTTCGCTTTTTCTTTCAATGTTTTAGAATCGCATAAAATATCTCCATTTTGAAACGAAGTGGTACTTATAAAAACGATTAAGGCACATGTTAAGTTTATATATTTTTTCATATTTCTTCTATTTCAAGTATTAGTTAATCATTTTAGTTCTTAAAGTTTTCACTAATTCCATAGTTGGAATCATGTCAGTATCTGTAAATTTCATTTTATCAAAATTCAACTCTCTATCATTTTCTGTGGCTGTTTTTACAGAAGCAATATTATTGAATGCATTATTAATTTCAGAGATAGCATTAAGTAGTTCAGGCATTTCTGGTTCTTTTAATTTAGTCGCTTCCAAAGCTTTAATTAATGTTTTAGTAAATGTCAGTTGTTCGCAGATACTCGAAAGTATTTTTTTATTTTTTTGTAGCGCATAAGCTTGGTTTGCAATATAAATGCTCTCTATCCAAGCACCAGTAAAGGCAATAACCGTAATATGCTTTTGTTTGTTTTGTTCAAATAAGTTGTCTGTTTTTAATTGAACGTTAGAAACAATTTGAACGAGTGTATCTTCGTTACTGATATTTTTATCAAAACGTTCGGCTAATTTATCACTCTCAAAGGCTTGTTTTAAGCCTAATGTAGCGCCAGTTTCAGTTAATGCTTTTAAGTAACGTTTCGATTCTTGGTATTTTTTATTAAATAAACAGTTTGCTAAATCAGAACTATATACACCAAAGTTAACGGCACGTTTGTAATTACTAGTATTATACCTTGAAAGGTTTTCAGTTTTATTTAAAATAGATTCGTTGAATGGTGCACCTGACTTTTTTGATACATAGGCAATTTGAAGAGCAGATGGTAATTTATAAGTAGTTTCATCATCTTCTTCAATGGCCACTGTATCTTTTTGTTGATGAATGGTATCAGTTACTTCGATTGAAGTTGTATTTTCCTCTTGTTTATTATTTCCGCATCTTGTTATGCAGAGTGAAAATAGTGTAATTGAAATTAAACTTAGTGTTGTTTTCATAGATTCATTTTTTTTAAAATTACAATTTTTATTTAGATAATTCTTCAATCGCTTTAATAATACATTTATCATTTTTATTAATAATCGGAAAATAAGCGTCTTTATCAAATGCGTTTTTCCCGATTAGTGCTTTTAAATAAGGCTCTAAAGCTATATTAGATTGTTGTTTATTTATAATTCCTAATTCCATACTTTGTTTTTTGCAGTATTCGTAAAATTCATCAAAAATAGCAGTTGTAATTTTAAATTGAATAATAAATGTTTTTGAATTCGTATATTTTTTTAGTTCTCTTCTATTTTTATCAGCATATTCAAACGCAAATGTATTTATAAGTCCCGCATAAAAAACTTGATTTAAAAATGGATTCGATTTTGTAGTATCAATAGGCACGAAAACGTCTGGCATGATGCCGCCACCTCCATATACAATTTTTCCTTCGGGTGTTTTGTATTGCTTGGATTTATCTAATTTAATACTGTCAGCATTGAGCAATTCACCATGCTGATAGCGATCAAATTCTTCATTGTAATATTCTGTTTTATCATCCGAATAGGGTTTTTGAATGCATCTACCTGTTGGTGTATAATACCGCGCTACAGTTAATCTGATAGCTGAGCCATCTGGTAATTGCATTTGGTCTTGCACTAATCCTTTTCCGAAGCTCCTTCTGCCAATGATTAATCCTCGGTCGTTATCTTGAATGGCGCCTGCTACAATTTCACTGGCACTGGCACTTCCCTCGTCGATAAGAATAACAAGGTTGTTTTTTTCAAAACTCCCTCTTTGCGTTGCTCTGTATGTTTTTTTAGGATTTGCTTTTCCTTGTGTATATACAATTTGTAGTCCATTGGTTAAAAACTCATCCGATATATCAACGGCTGCATTTAAATATCCACCTGGGTTTCCTCTTAAGTCTAAAATTAATTTTTTCATACCTTGTTTATTTAAATCATTAAAAGCTTTTAAATATTCGTTGTATGTTGTAGCCGCAAATTTATTTATTTTAATATAACCGATATCACCTGAAGTCATATAAGCTGCATCTAAACTATATAAAGGAATAGCTGCCCTTGTGATTTTAAATGGCATAGAATTCTTTACGCCATTTCTTAAAATAGTTACATTAACTGTTGTCCCACTTTTTCCTCGTAATGTTTCAAACACTTTTTTATTAGTTATTTTATTACCTGTTAAATTCTCAGCCCCAACTTTAATTAATTTATCTCCAGCTCTAATACCTACTTTTTCGGATGGGCCACCTTCTATTGGATTTATAACACGAATGGTGTCTCTGATAATATTAAATTCAACACCTATGCCATCAAAATTACCTTCTAATGTTTCGTTAGACACATCAAATTCTGAAGCTGGAATGTAACTAGAGTGCGGATCTAGACTTTGTAACATAGCTGTTACTGTTTTTTCAACTAGTTGAGATTTATTAATAGTATCAACGTATTGATAATCGATGAAGTCTAGCAAACTATTTATTTTTTCACTGGTAGCGTTTTGTTGGCTTTGGTTTTTTCCATTTGAAGAGCCTATTTTGATCGATAAAAAATAACCTAGCCATATTCCTGAAATAAGAACTAAAGACAAAATGATGGGAAGAAATATGTTTTGTTTTTCAGGTTTTTGGCTCGGTTCAGAATTCATATAAGAATTGTATATTTGTGTTACAAATGTATTTTTTTAAGCTATATTCTAAATTAAACTTTGAAAAAAAAACAATCTTTTTTTTGTTTTTTTTTTGTGATGATAATTTTCTCATGTAAAAAGAAAACAATCCAAGATCCAATTCCATTTCAAAATGTAAATGTAACGATTTACCCGAATGATCCCTTAAATTTTAAAATACAAGTGGTTGGCGGTTGGATGTATTATAATGGAGCAGGTGTTAATGGATTAATCATATATCGTAAAACGAATGTTGGTGCAAATGATTTTATAGCATTAGAAAGAACTTCTACTTATTTACCTAATAACGCCAGTGCAAAAGTGAAAGTGCAATCCGATAATTTTACCCTAAAAGATACAATTAGTGGAAGTAAGTGGCAGATTATTGATGGAGCAGTACTTTTAGGCCCAGCTACTTTGCCTCTCAAGCAGTATTACACTAATTATGATAGTGGAACAGGAGCATTAATTATTAGAAACTGAAAAATCCCCGTTAGGGGATTTTTGTTATTAATATGTTTTTATGTTTTAAGCGTTTTCTGTTTTGCCTTTAGCTTGCGAAACAACAATCGCTCTTTCATGATGCTCTGTACCGTTTAAAGCATCTATCGCTTTTTGACCGTCTTCGTCATTAGACATTTCAACAAAGCCAAATCCACGACTTCTGCGCGTTTCCTTGTCTTTAATGATTCTTGCGGAGGTTACTTCTCCATATTGTGAAAATAATTCAGTAAGGCCCTCTTCTCTTACTTTAAAGCTAATATTGCTAACAAAAATATTCATAACGGTCTTTAATTAAAATGGTTTAGGTAAAATTATAAAAAAAAATTAAAAAAACAAATTTTTAACAAAAAATATGAGATTTTGTCAAAAAAAACCGTAAATGATTAAATACGAACTAGTTAAATTTAAAAAACGCGAGCCTCAACGCTTATTTCGACATTGGCATCTTTTGGCAGTCTATCAGCTTGAATAGTTGCTCTTGCAGGGAAATCACCTTTAAAAAAACTACTATAGACTTCATTTACGTGCACAAAATTATTCATATCTCCTAAAAATATGGTTGTTTTAACGATGTGGTCATAGTTAAGGTCTGCAGCTTTCAGCACTTCACCTATATATTCCATCACAATCTTAGTTTCTTCTTTTATAGTTGTTTTAACCAACTGTTTGGATTCTAAATCCATTGCTATTGTTCCCGATACATAAACGCTATCGCCTACTTGAATAGCTTGGTTATATGGTCCTATTGGGGCTGGTGCATTTGGTGTATTAATAATTTTTTTCATAGTAATTAAAATGAATGATTTAACGTAAAAATATTAATTTTTTTTGATTAATAGTCATAAGAATTGAACATATAAATATTCGTAATAAAATGTTTTTTTAGTTTAGTTTATCTATAAAAACAATAGCTTTGTTGTGATGCAACAAAAACCATTAATTTTAGTAACAAATGATGACGGTGTAAATGCCTTAGGTATTTTACATCTGTCTCGTATAGCCATGAAATTTGGCGACGTTTATGTAATTGCACCAGATAAGCCTCAGTCAGGAATGGGCCATGCCATTACAATCAACGCTTCCCTAAGGTTACAAAAAACAAGTTACCACATAGGTGCAATGCAGGAATATAGTTGCAGCGGAACGCCTGTTGATTGTGTAAAAATGGCGGTGAATAAATTATTACCAAGAAAACCTGATTTGGTTATTTCGGGGATTAATCACGGCAGTAATAGTTCAATCAATGTTATTTATTCTGGCACTATGAGTGCGGCTATTGAAGGTTCTTTAGAAGGAACTTCAGCCATTGGATTTAGTTTAAACGATTATAGCTTCGACGCTGATTTTAGTGGAACAACCTTATTTATTGAAAAGATTATAACTTCAGTATTAAAAGATAAATTACCGAATGGCATTTGTTTAAATGTTAATTTTCCAAAACTTACTGCAGAAGCAATTAAAGGGTTGAAAGTTTGTAGGCAAGCAAAAGCAAATTGGGTTGAAGATTTTGAAGAGCGACATGATCCACACGGTAAACCATATTATTGGTTAACGGGTAAGTTTATTAATTTTGAACCAGACGCTGAAGATACTGATGAATGGGCTTTAAAAGAAGGTTATGTAACTGTTGTTCCAACTTTGCACGACTTAACAGCACATAATTATATTAATCATTTAAAAAATGTGTTATAACGTATGTTAGATAAATTAGATAAAATTTGGATTGGGTTGTTAATTGGTGTATTTATTCCGTTATTTTCATTTTTTTCTTATTGGTTGTTTTTACACAGTCAATTGAATTTTCCGTTTGGATTTATTCGTTATTTAAGAGGTGCAAACACTTTTCAAGATATAGCCATCATTTGTGTAACAGTAAATTTACTAGTGTTTTATTTGTTCCTTAATAAAAAAGTTTATGATTTAAGTAAAGGAATCATGTTTGCGACCTTTGCTTATGTTGGCGTGATTTTTTACATTTCTTTATTATAAAAAATATGAAGTATTATATTGTGGCAGGCGAGCCATCTGGAGATTTGCATGCCTCAAATTTAATGAAGGAACTATTATTAATTGATAACACGATTCAGTTTCAGTTTTGGGGTGGAGATTTGATGGAACAAGTTGCTAAACAGAAACCTCGTAAACACATCAAAGATTTAGCATTCATGGGCTTTGTTGAAGTGCTTAAAAATATTCGCACTATTTTCAAAAACATAAAGTTCTGCAAGCAAGATATTTTAAGCTATAATCCAGATGTTTTAATATTAGTAGATTATCCGGGATTTAATTTACGTATCGCCGATTGGGCCAAGAAACAAGGCATAAGAGTGATGTATTATATTTCTCCAACTATTTGGGCGTGGAAAGAAAATAGAGTTGAGATCGTGAAACGTAGCGTCGAAAAAATGTTTGTAATTCTCCCTTTTGAAGTGGCAGTGTACAAAAAAAATGATTATGACGCTGATTATGTTGGCCATCCTTTGCTTGATGCTATCGAACAAGAAAAAAGTAAATTACCAACAAGAAAAGAATTTACTTTAGAAAATAAGTTAGATGATAAGCCAATCATTGCAGTTTTGCCAGGTAGTAGAAAACAAGAAATTGAAAGAATGCTTTCTATTATGCTAAACGTTGTTGGTGATTTCCAAGATTATCAATTTGTAATTGCGGGCACAACTAATTTACCAAAAGAAGCCTATGATAATGCAGTTCACATGGGAATAAAAGTTGTATTTAATCAAACGTATACATTGATGCAACACGCCCATGCAGGAATTATTAAATCTGGAACATCCACGCTCGAAAGTGCATTATTTAGATTACCACAAGTTGTTTGTTATAAGGGCGGTGCTGTTTCCTATTCAATTGCTCGACTCGTTGTTGGCAATAGAGTTAAATACATCTCACTTCCAAATTTAATTTTAGATAAGCCTGTTGTAAAAGAATTGATACAATCTGATCTAACTGCTTCAAATTTAAAGAACGAATTGAAGTCTATTCTTGCTGGTAAAAAAAGAGAAGAAATGTTGGAAAATTATGATCAGTTAATTCAATTGCTTGGAAATAGTGGTGCGTCAAAAAAGGTAGCTCAATTAATGTATCGTCATCTTAATGCTTAAACATATTTTAAAATCAGGTTTTATTATTTTGCTCTTTGTAAATTGGCAATCAAGTAGTAACTATAAATATATTCCCTTTGCAGATAACGATGAAGTTTTAACTATTAGGGTATTTTCGCAAGTTAAAGTACAATCTTTTATAATTAAACCAGAGATTGGGAATTACATTGTGTGGGCTAATGGTATTGAAGTTTTAAATACGACAGCAAACCCTTCAATTAAATTAACGTATTTAAATGATTCTATAGAATTAAAATCGGCTGATCGTTTGGTTGGGAAATTTAAACGTATAAAATTTTCTAGCGCAGATCAAGGTGCAACATTCCAAGTTAAAATGGTTTTACCGGAAAGAAAACCGCGCTTATATCAAGATAATATAATAGTTGATGTTGAACAAGGCAATTTAAAGTGCCTCAATGAAATAGAATTAGATAATTATGTTGGTGGAGTTGTGCAGGCCGAATCAGGCCGACTCTCGCATCCTGAGTTTTATAAAGTCCAAACGATATTAGCTAGAACATTTGCTTTAGCTCATATTCAAAAGCATGCGCTTGAAGGGTTTTCATTATGCGACCACACACATTGTCAAGCTTATTTTGGTAAGCCAACAGAATTGAATATCATTAAGTCTGTTTTTGAAACAAAAAATAAAATTGTAGTTGATGAAAATCTTAACCTCATAGAAGCCGCGTTTCATAGTAACAGCGGGGGACAAACACTAAATTCGGAAGACGTTTGGGGAAGTAAACTATCTTATTTACGAAGTGTGAATGATTCTTTTAGTTTAAAAATGCCAAATGCTAATTGGGAAAGAAAAATTGCAAAAGATGATTGGATATCTTATTTAAAAATTAAACACAATTATCCAGTCGATGATGAGGATGCAAAACTACTCGCGTTTAATTTTAAACAAGATACTCGTAAGTCGTTTCTTGAATCTAATAACGTTAAAGTACCATTAAAAATTGTTAGAACAGATTTTCAGTTAAAATCGACTTACTTTAGCATTGTGCCCAAAGGTGATTCGTTAATTTTTAAAGGAAAGGGTTTTGGACATGGAGTAGGGATGTGCCAAGAAGGAGCTATGAGAATGGCTAAATTAGGGTATACTTATTTAGATATTTTAAATTTCTATTACCAAAACACGCAATTAATTGATTTACGTCTTCTTGATTTTTTTAAAGATGAGTAGTGTTTTATTTTGACCCTGTATGCCCGAATCCTCCAATACCTCTTTCGGTTTCGTTCATTGAGGTCACTTCCTCCCAATTAATTTGTTCGTGCTTAGCAATGACCATTTGAGCAATTCGTTCACCATCATTTATTAGAAATGATGTATTAGATAAATTAATAAGTAGAACTTTTAATTCACCTCGATAATCAGCGTCAATAGTTCCAGGCGAATTCAAAACGGTTATTCCGTTTTTAAATGCTAAACCACTTCTTGGTCTAATTTGTGCTTCATAGCCTTTGTGCAATTCAATAAATAATCCTGTTGAAATAAGCTGTCTTTCAAGTGGTTTTAATTCGATAGGCGAATCAATGTTTGCTCTTAAATCTAATCCAGCTGAAAACTCTGTAGCATAACTTGGTAGATCGTGTTTAGAATGATTTATAATATTAACTTTCATGATCGATATATTTAATTTTTTTTAAATTTTTAAATTCTAATATGTAAAAAGCGGTTGCAAATAGTATGAGTAAAGAATTATTCAAGATTATTTTTATTCCTATATTATTTATGTCATTATAAAGGTATGAAATGAAATAAAGTCCAATTGCTAGTATCGTAAAAACAAAAATGCTTCTCAAGTTATAATTTATTTTATAGTATTTCTGTCCAAGTAAATAGGATAACACCATCATGATTCCATAAGACATAAAAGTTGCCCAAGCACATGCTATATAGCCATAATAAGGAATGAATAAAAAATTAATACTCAATGTTATGATGGCTCCAATGAAGGTAATCACTGCTCCAAATTTAGTTTGTCCAGTTAGTTTATACCAAATTGATAAATTAAAGTACACGCCAAGAAATAGATTTGCTAATAACAATATGGGTACAACTACTAATCCAGTTCTATATTTTTCGCTAATAGCAAATTGTATCCAAGGTAAATTCATCATCGTTCCTAAGAATAAAAACAAGCAAAATAGGATAAAGTATTTCATCACTAATGCATTCAAAATTTTAGAGTTTTTTGCATTTGCACTATTAAAGAAAAAAGGTTCAGCGGCAAACTTAAATGCTTGTATAAATATGCTCATCAACATCGCTATTTTATAACAGTTGCTATAAACCCCAATTTGATAGCTGCCTTCATCTATTGGTAATATGTATTTTAAAACAATACGATCAAAAGTTTCATTGACCATTCCTGCTAAGCCTAAAATTATTAGTGGCCAAGCATATAAAAACATGTTTTTCCATAGAGTAAAATCGAAGACATACTGAAAACCTTTAAATTCTTTAGATAGTAAAAATATACTAATAAGGTTTGCTATTAATTGGGCAATGAAAGCATAACCAATACCGATTTCTGGATTGTATAGGTTTGCAAAGATTGAATCATCTCCGCTATCAAACGCTTTTTTACAAATAATAAAGAAAAAAATATTTAAGGCGATTGTAAGAACGACTGTCATGAATTTAATGCCCGCAAATTTTTTAGCGTTATTTTTTTGTCTTAATCTTGCGAAAGGAATTTGCATGACAGCATCGGAGGCAACAATTAAAATGCACCATACTACATAGTTGGCGTGTTCAGGCTCTTTAATGAGCCATGATATATGCTCTGAAAATGAAATTATAAATAGCGTAAATACAACTGTGCTAACTAGGATTGAGATTAAGGCTGTTGAATAAACTTTGTCTTTATTGCTTTCCTCAGCCTTACTATAAAAGTTGAAGAATGCCGTTTCCATGCCATACAAAAACAAGATGTTAAAAAAACTGATGTACGCAAAAAACTCTGCGTTTGGAGCTAACTGTGCGGGTTCTTTAAATATATAAGTTAGTACAAATGAAAAAGCATAATTAATAAAACGAGGTAATATGCTTCCTAGTCCATAAATGGCCGTTTGTGATGCAAGTTTTTTTAATGGATTAGCCAATAGTTTATTTATTTAAACGTAGTAAAATTAGATTTTTTTTAATTAGTCATACCTACATTCAAGATAAGATATTAACCTATACTTGTCATTTCATTTTTAATTAACTATAACTGTAAAAACAGAAAACCCTTCGATATAACACCGAAGGGTTTTCTGTTTTAAAAATATTATTTTATTTTATTACGACTAATCGATTTGTACCAACAATTTCAGTATTTGAACTTAAACTTACAATATATGTACCTGAAATTAAATCTTCAGTTCCTATTTGCATAAGCTGCTCTCCTTCTGGTAATTTTCCTAAATTTTTAGTTATTACTAAAACACCTTTTAAGTCATAAACCGATAAAGTTAAATTCTCTTGTTTTTTAATAGTAAATGATAAATTAACCATATCTCTCGTTGGATTTGGATATAATTTAATCTCACTAACTACCGTTTTATCTTTTGGAGTAATCTCGTTAATTCCTACTGTAAATTGTGAATAATATGTATCACTAGCCCAAATTCCACGCCCATGAGTACCTGCATAAATCATACCTGAATTATAGCTTTCTAAATTACCTTTCGTTTGCTGACGAAGCATAAATACTGGCACATTAGGTAATTTATTGTTATTTTCTTTTGTCCAAGTAGGATTAGCAACTGTAATATCAGAAGTAGCATACAATCCATGTTCGGTTCCAACTAATACACGATTTGTATTTTTAACTTCAATTAAAGATGAGTAAATAGGATC
>CANLAV010000043.1 GCA_947487905.1 Bacteroidota bacterium
GTTTTCTGTGAATTGTGCAAATCCAACTCCATTTGTTTCATTCCTTCCAACGTAATTATAATCAAATAAATAATCTTGACTACCAGTCATTCCGTTCATTCTAAATGCATAATTCAATCTATCCAGTTGAGTTCCATATAAAAAAGCACCTGCAAATAAACGAACATCCATACTATTTTTATTTTTCAAAGTTACTTCATAATTAAATTCAATACTTGTTTTAGCGAATTTTTCATTATGTTCAAGATTAAATAAAATACGATAAGGATTAATAATTTGTTTGTTACGTAATGTATACTGAAGTCTATTGATGATCATGTAAGTACTTTTTTTACCCAATGATGCAATAATCGAGTTTTGAGGAGCATAAATTTCATCAACCCATAAATGATTTGTAGTATAGGATAAAAATTGTATCATTTTACTTCTAGGATTTTGTTTTTTTAATTCGAATTCAATGGTTGCAGATACTTTATAATAATTTAAATTAAATGATGGAATGGAGGTATGATTAGCTTCATTAAAATTTTTAGTTGCAATCATATCATTTGAAAATACTTTTGTTTTACCTATGATACTAATTTCTTGAAACAACTTGTTTCGTTGAGTAAAATGTTTTGTGAAATCAGCATAACCTACTGGTGTTTTGCTACCAAAAGCGTACATTGGCATTATAGAAAATTCAAACGGTTTTTGTAATAAACTATAATTATAGAAGGCACAACCAAGCATAAATTTATTATACTGATTGTAACCTAATACAGGTAAATAATTTAATTGCACATAATTTGGATCATCAATCTTTCCAATGAAATTAAATTGAAAAGGATGAGTTTTTTTAAAAACACCCTTAGTTTTAAGAAAATTATTTTTGCGATTAATTTCGGGGATAATTTGATTGGCATCAATCTTAAAATAATCAATATCGCTTGGTGGAAATTCTAAAATGTGTTTGCCTTTAAATCCATCACTCCAAATCGTACCAATCAATTGATTATCCTTAAAACCAGAAACTGAAATAGGACTAACTAAAGTGTTATTGTTTTTTACAACGATGTGATAACTTTTATTAGGCAGTATCTTAGAAGTTACGAGTTTATAATCAATTTTATGATTTGTTGATAATAGCTCATTTGTAAACCAATTTAAATCTGAATTAGAATGGTATTTTAAACAATTAAATAAATCATTAGGGCTAGGATGTTTAAACTTCCATTGCTCAAAATAAAAACGCATCGCATTATCAAACTTTTCTTGTCCCATGTAATTCATTAAATAATCCATTGCTAAAGCTGTTTTAGAATAAACAATAGCACCGTAATTAAACTCTGTAAATTTATCAGCGGAACAATTAATTGGCTGATCTGTGTTTTTTCTTGCCGCTAATAAATGTAAAAAATCGTATTCGGCCTTATGCTTAAACGTATTTAAACCAAAAAAACGAAACGTGCTATCACGATCTATTAAGCTGGTTAATTTATTTTTCGGGTACTTTGTTTGAAGATACCTCATTTCATAAAATGAATTTAAACCTTCATCTAACATTGGAAATTCTCGTTCGTTACTTCCTAATATGCCATAAAACCAATTATGTCCTACTTCGTGCATAATGGTTGTTTCTAAAGTTAGTGCAGAGTTACTTTCTCCAATAATTGTAATATTAGGATACTCCATTCCACCACCTGCACTGATGGTACCGTCGATTGCTGTAACGTGATTGTAAGGGTAATCACCATTAAGAGCTGAATAAAATGTAGTGGCATCATTTAAGTATTCAATGGATTTTGACCAAAGTCTAGGTTCATTATTTGTAAAATAAGCCCAAGTGGTTACTTTTTGTTGTGATTGTGGTAAATTTATTTCTCCTTTTAAAACATGAAATCTTTTATCTGCAAACCATGCAAAATCGTGTACACGCGATTGCTTGAACGTAATGGTTTTTAATTCTAAATCAGAGGGAGGAAAGTTTAAATCCGTTTCAAACTTTTGATTGGCAATCATTTGTTTTGATTGTTCAACATTTTCATTCAACCAAGATTCTTCTTCCGCCTCATTAAATCGGTCGCCAGTTGCAGCCAATACATAGTTTTTAGGTAACGTAATATCAACTTCAAATTTTCCAAATTCACTGAAAAATTCCCCTTGATTTAAATAGGGCATTTGATGCCATCCTTGTTTATCAAAAACAGCAGGCTTTGGATACCATTGCGTAATGGCATAAGCTTGGTTGATGTGCCCTAAACGCGATATTTTAGCCGATGGAAGCTTTACGTAAAAAGGTGTTGAGATAATAATTGTATCGTTTGGATTTAAAGGCTGATTTAGAATCAGTTTACATATATCTATATGTTCTTTGTCATATTCCCATTTTACCAACTTATTGTCAACTCTAAAATTTAAACTATCTATAAATCCAAAATCTTCCGATTTAGCATAATACATTTTTGTTACGCCGTTGGTCAATAACTGCTTCGCTAAAGCCGTTTGGTTATTTTTATAAGCATTCGGCCAAAGATGGAAATAAATGAAAGTTAATGGAGTTGTTGAATTATTTACATATTCAATTTGCTCGAAAGCTTTTAAACTATGAGAAACATCATTTAACGTGACGTTAATTTTATAATTTACCTCTTGTTGAAAATAATTTTCTTGAGAAAATAAATGTAAACTCATCCACAAAAATGCGATAAGACATCTTAGCATACATTTTTGTTTCATTATTTTTATTTTAAAACTTCAGCTAATTTCTTATCTAATTCGGCACCACGTAAATCAGTTGCAATAATCTTTCCTGCTTTGTCAATTAAAACAGTATAAGGAATAGATTGAACGGCATAGGTTTGCACTGCTTCACTCTGCCAGAATTTCAAATCGCTCACTTGTGGCCAAGTTAAGCCGTCTTTACTAATAGCCTCTAACCATTCTGCTCTATCTTTATCTAAAGAAACGCCAAGTATTTCAAATCCTTTATTTTTATATTTTTCATAACAACGCTTCACGTTAGGCATTTCTTTTCTGCATGGTCCACACCAACTTGCCCAAAAATCAATTAAAACAATTTTGCCTCGTAGTGAAGACAATGGTAATTCTTTATCATTTGGCATAGGTAAAATTAACTCAGGAGCCTCAGCACCAATTTTGATAGATTGTGTGCGAACAACCATCATTTCTGTTTGCTGAACCATACCATGAAAAGCTTTAATATCCTCGTTGGTGGGGTATTTTTGACTTAAGCCTTTATCTAAAGCTTGATAAACATCTAAATAAATTTCAGGTTTAATTTGTTGAATTGCCATAATTGATGCAAATGAGCTAGCGTTTTCTTTTATTTTTTTTGCAACTATATCACTATAAACAGCAACCATCTGTTCATATGGTTTTTGTAAAACTTTTGATAATGAATCAGCGCTTAAGGAATCTAATTTTTGAATAACTAAAGCATTATTAAAAACAGATTCTAATGAATCGGTTCTTACTTTTTGGTTTTTCGCTAACTCTTGAAATTCTAAAAATAATTTTGTATCAGGCGAACCTTCTGCTTTAAATGTATTACCTAAATCTCTTGCATCTCCAGATATAACTAGTTTTTGAGCGGAATCTAAAACCAACATAGCAAAATTAGAATTTGTTAATCGCAATCGATAAAAACCTACACTAGGATCGTAATGATTCATTTCAAATTCACCTTTTTCATTGATGATAGCGCTATCAACAACAGTAGGTCCTTTTTGAGACAATTTCTCTAAATAAATGGTTTCAGATTTAGAATTTGATAAACTTCCATTTATCTCGAATCCTGAACTATTTTTTGAATTTGAATTTGTACAAGCATTAAACAAGACCAATACAAGCGATATAACAACTAATTTCTTCATTTTTAAAGGTTTTTAAGTATATAACAAATATCCAATTTATTTTCAAAATACCAAGTTGTTACTTTGTGTATTTATGCACACAACTTTGCATAAAAGAAAGTTATCTAAACTTAAATTAATAGAAATAAAACTAAAACTGTTTTTTAAGATCTAAATATATAAGATTGGTTGCACCTGAATTATTCAATACATAACTCTTTGCAAGATGAGCCGTATGATCTAATAAAACATTATCATTTAATAATACCTTGACTTGTTTTGTTAAGTCTTCCTCACTCGAAATTTCAAAACCAGCTTTTAACGCCAGCATATCAGAAGCCTCATTAAATTTATGATGATTTAGCCCAAATAAAACTGGTAATCCAAAAACAGAAGGCTCTAATATATTATGAATACCATTATTAAAACCACCTCCAACAAAAGCAATGGTGCCATACTGATAGACCGATGATAATATCCCCATTGTATTCAGAATAAGGACAGAATGCGTATACACTTTCTCTTGCTCAGAAAATAAATGGAAAGGTATTTCATTTTTAACGAGCATCTTTTTTAGTCTTTCAATATTTGACAAATCAATTTCATGTGGTGCAATAATGAGTTTGAGTTGAGGATGATTTGGTTTTAATTTTAAAAATGACTCTATTAAATATGTTTCATCTGTTTGCCAAGAACTTCCTGCAATGATTACAAAAGCATGTTCAGCAAAATGAGCAATTGAATCGATTTTTTTAGGGAATTGACAAACATCCAATACTCGGTCGAAGCGTGTATCACCAGTTAATATGCCTGTATTTATGTGCAGCGTATTTAATAATTGCAGTGATTCTTTATCTTGAGTATATATCGTATGAAAGCTTGCTAAAGCATTTCTAAATAATTTTCCATACCACTTAAAAAACGGTTGATGCTTTTTAATAACCGTTGAAATTAAAAAAGTAGGAATTTTTTGGATTTGTAACTGAAATAAAAAATTTAACCAAAATTCATATTTAACAAAAATGGCTACTTTTGGTTGCAGAGCATCAATAAATCGTTTTGAATTTTTAACGCTATCTAAAGGCAAATAACAAACATAATCAACAGTCGAAAAATTCTTTTGTATTTCATAACCTGAAGGCGAAAAAAAAGTAAGCACTATTTTTCGCGAACTATTCTCTTGTCTGATTTTTTGTAAGAGTGGCCTACCCTGCTCAAATTCTCCTAAAGAGGCGCAATGCATCCAAACCGCATGTTTTAAATCAAATTTTTTGATAGCATCGTTTAATTCGATTTCCCAATTTGATCTACCATTAATCCATAATTTTGCTTTTGGTTTAAACATGGCGGCAAAGCGCATGGCTAAATAAAAAAGATGTATAACAAAATTATATAAAAACATAAATTGAACAACGCGTTAAAAAAAATGCATTAACTGAATTTAAAGTACGAATTAAAACTCAAAATTAATTTGCCCATCTTTATCTTTAAAATTTGATGGGTCTAATTTTTCCATAGCTCTTCGATGTAATTCCATTGGCGACATACCGTTTTCTCCAATACTTTCATCTATATCATCCATGGCAATTTCTTCAGATATTCTTAAATTAATTTCTTTTACTTTATAAGACGTTAATTTTTTTCCTTTCGCTTTCATATTAACGAATGGAGCAAATTCAACTAAATTAATAACTTCATCAGCAATGTCTTTATCTTTTTCTTTACCAAACTTCATATCTATGATTGGTAAAATTTGGGAAGTCATTAATTCAATCCGAGACTGTTCATGCTCAGTAATGATTAGGGTTTTTGAAGTAATGTTTTCAGGTTTAAATCGTTTCGTAATATAAGATTTACTTTCACCATCAAAATAAATACATGACATGATTTGTTCTGGATAATATTTTTCAATTAAAACAGTGTCGTCTTCAAAATGATTCAAAATATCATAATTATACAAGCGATAAAACCCCTTACTTGTTATCGTCACAATTTTATCATCGCCAGAAAATTTACCTAAATAAGTTCCTTTGTTATCTTTGTTTAAACGATTAACAGCATCATCAAACCAATAATCTTCAGCAGCTAAGGTTGAAGCACCTTTTTGCTTTAGCAATACTTTTTTAACCGCATATTTGGTTACAATATTTCCGGTTGAACTTCTTCCTTTAACTGGAATTTCAGAAAAATCGGTATCAATTTCAAACTTACGTAAACCAGGTGTTGGCTTCAAGATCACTTGGATTTTCTCAGCTTCACCATTTGGATTAATTGTAAACCAATGTACATAAGAATTTGGGGTGCCTTTAGTTAAATCATATTCTTTCTCACGTGTAATTCCAGTTACATTAAATCGTTTGATAAATGTAATACCTTTTGGTCCATCCGTATAAATCATATTATACGTTGTACGCTCATCATTCTTCTTAAAAATTGCAATATATAAAATATCTTTTCCAACAAATGTTTTATCAGAAACTTTAAATACTTTCATTTTGCCTTCTCTGGTAAATGCGATGATGTCATCAATATCAGAACAATCACAAACAAACTCATCTTTCTTTAGACTTGTACCAACAAAGCCTTCGGCTCTATTCATATACAATTTTTCGTTAGCCATCACAACTTGAGTTGCAATAATAGTTTCTAATTGTTTTGTTTCTGTCTTTCTTTCTCTTCCTGCTCCGTATTTCTTTTTAAGATTTTTAAAAAACTCAACAGCATAATCAACTAAATTTAATAAATGATTTTTTACTGTAGCTATTTTATCATCTAACTCCTTCATATGTTCCTCAGCTTTAATACTATCAAAACGAGTAATACGAATCATCGGTATTTGAGTTAAGCGTCCTAAGTCCTCATCAGAAATTTCTCTTATTAATTTCTTTCTATGTGGTTTAAAGCATTCATACAAATAGTCGAATAAGGTTTCTTTATTTGAATATTTTTTAAAATCAATATACATTTCTTCTTTAATGAAAATTTTCTCTAAAGAGGAGAAGTGCCATTTTTCTTCTAATTCACGTTGTTCAATTTCAAGTTCTCGTTTGATTAAAGCGAGCGTTTGATTTGTTGAAATTTTTAAAATTTCACTAACCCCAACAAATCTAGGTCTTTCATTTTCAATGATACAAGCGTTTGGAGAAATACTTAATTCACAATTTGTAAATGCATAAAGAGCGTCTATAGTTTTATCTGGAGAAATTCCTGGTTGAAGATGAATTAAAATTTCAACATTTTCAGACGTATTATCTTCAACTTTTTTAATTTTAATTTTACCCTTATCATTAGCAGCAATAATAGAATCTATTAATGAACTTGTTGTTGTGCTAAAAGGAATTTCAGTAATAATTAATGTTTTAGAATTAAGTTCCTTGACGCGAGCTCTAATTTTAATTTTACCACCACGTAATCCATCTTTATATTCACTAAAATCAGCAATTCCACCAGTAATAAAATCAGGGAAAATAGATGCCTTTCTTCCTCTTAAAATCTGAATAGACGCGTCGATTAATTCACAAAAATTATGAGGTAATATTTTGGTTGCTAAACCTACGGCTATGCCTTCAACACCTTGAGCCAATACGAGCGGAAATTTAACAGGTAAGGTGATGGGTTCTTTATTTCGTCCATCATAACTCAATCCCCAGTTTGTCGTTTTAGGATTAAATACAACTTCTTGGCCAAATTTTGATAAGCGTGCTTCAATGTATCTCGGTGCAGCTGCACTATCTCCAGTAAATATATTACCCCAGTTTCCTTGACAATCAATTAATAAATCTTTTTGTCCTAAGGCAACCAATGCATCGCCAATACTCGCATCACCATGTGGATGATATTTCATGGTGTTACCAATTAAGTTTGCCACTTTATTGTAACGACCATCTTCTAATTCCCACATGCTGTGCATGATTCTTCTCTGCACAGGCTTTAAACCATCCTCCATCGCTGGAACAGCTCGTTCCAAAATAACATAGGATGCGTAATCCACAAACCAATTTTTAAACATGCCTGAAACATGTTTTATGGTGCTTAATTCATTGTGATTTTCTGTATTATTCTCTTCCATTATTATTTATTCAACTAAATAACAAATATACATTAAGCGTCGAGTAATTCGAAATGAATTTTAAGTAAAAAACGCATAGATATTCACAAATAAAGTTTTATAAATAATTGCTAATACACAATTAATTTACGCTTTAGAAAGAAAAGACTTTCCTTTAGCTTTGCTTTTAACTTATCCGATTGATAAGCATTAAATCCAGCAATTTCGATAGAATTACCATATCCGTAAATATCAGACAACTCACTTTCGTATATCAATTCAGAAGTTTGTGCCTGTCTTAATGAAAGTTTTATGGATAAATAAGAGAGTTGAACACTATAAGTAGAATTTAAAATATCCGAACTGATATCTTTCTGAGTATTAGCCTCTACATCAATTATGAAATCAGCTAATTCTTTTTGTTCCACCAATTTAATTTCTTCTCCTACAAATTTAGATTTGATAATCGGTTCAATTATTTTCTGTTGATTGAATTTGTTATTATTTTTTTCACGAGAGGAAATATAGACTGTTATAACATTTACCCTTGCAAATGCTTTCAATTGAGACGTTTCTATAAATTGTTTTAATAAAAACAAAGATGATTTGCTAACGCTATCATTCGACATCAAACCTTCTATATCAGGATTTAAAATAAAATAAACTTCTTGATCAAGTGGCTTAACTTTTTTTACATTAATTTCAATGTCTCCATTCTTATTGGTAGATGATGTTTCTGAAACTTTTATCTGGTCGTTATCAGATTTTACCTTAAATGGAAAATCAATTAAACTACCCTTCCCTTTAATTGCTAATTTATATACTAATGGCTTATAGCTTGGCTGATAAGGCTTTAAAACCGAAACTGTTTTGGATGGTACAATTGAAATACTTTGAATTTGACCTTGAATGATATTGGATAACTCAAAAATATTTTTGACTTTATTCGTTGATTCAAAATTAACTTCTTCGTTTAAATAAGGACTTAAAATTCCAAATGCTTGGATTCGTTTTTTTAAGCTACCAGTAAAATTTCCATTTTTTTCATCTTCAAAAGAAATATTAATGATATTAACAGCTTTAGCAATGGCTTGTTGTTTTTTTTGAAGTTTTCTATTTTCGTATTCTGCTTTATCTAATTCATAATACAACCAATATTGTTTGTCATTTTCGTAGCTATCGATTAATTTAAATCCTTCAATATTATCGCTGCTACTCAATTTAATCAATGAATTATAATTTTCATTAAACTGATTATTATTTTGAACCGTGTATAAAATAGAGTTGGTTGAAATGTCAACTTTAATTTCTGAGCTCAAATCAAACAATGCATTTTTTTTGGCTTCACTCTGATAATTGGCATTGTTTGTTTTATCGGCAAAACCAACTCCTATAAATTTAAAAGAATTAACTGGTCGCTTGGTTACCCAATTTGGAGCAAAAACTTGAGTTTCAATTTGAGAAACAAGTAAATGACTTACTACCAAAAAGTAAAAAAACAAAAAGTATGTATATTTAATAATACTCTTCATTCCTATCTTAAAATATAATTTGTTAAGGTGTTATAAAAAACATCTACTGCTTTATTATTGGCAGATGTTTTTAAATCTGAAAAAGATTTTAATTCTTTCCTATTATTAAATCCTGATCTCCAACTAGAAGGATTGTATTGATTCACTGGCATAGTAATACCAGGATTATATGGAAAAAAATTATATGCGTTAAAATTTACAGTAGTTCCATTAGGAAGATTTCTACCCCGCGTAAATTCATAATAATCAATATTATCAATACCATCGCAGGTTTGACTTTGTGATGTCACTAATTGATTAGTATTTGCATCAATTAATTTAAACTTAAAATCAAATGAGTAAACTCTTCTACCCTTTACTTGATTGTATGGTTGTGGCCTAAATTCGGTCACTAAAATGGTATCTCGACGTGTCACAATTTTTTCGTAGCAAATTGATGAAGATCTAGTTATAGGTATTTCCATTTCTTTTTTACTCGTTACATCAAACACGTAAAAATAATCTGCGCCAGTTGCTTTTTTAATAGCTTGAATTAAATCAATATTTCCAACGTTTGAAATATCGTTCACCGCTGGCATAAATAAAAACGGCGTGTTATTGATTAATTTCACCTTATCGTTATTTTGATAAGATAATTCGATGAAGCTATTTAGGAGTTGATCTTCAATGTCTTTTTCGGATGAATTTTTAGGTTCAAAAATGATAAAGGTTTTCTTTTGTAAATCTATCGTTAAATCCAAAAGTTCTTTCGCATCTTTATAATTAACTGATATAGAGTTTATTTTTATTAAATTAGTTTGTGCTGATTTATAATTTTTAAATTCCATTTCTCTAATAGCCATCAGATAAAGTGGTTCGCAGTTCGCAATAATTTCTAATTCTTTCGTGTTTTTATAATTTGAGTCGTATTTTTTAATTTTATTAAGACTTTTTAATGCCAAATCAAATTTATTTTGATTGACACACTCTACTAATTCATTGTAATTTTTAGATAGGTAAAATTCTAGAGCCTTGTTATAATCATCTTGATATGCATTTGGATAATTTAATGAGACATTTAAATTAACCGCTTTTTGTGTAAAGTTTTTTAATTTATCAAATGTTTCAATGGATTGTTCAAACTGTTGTGTATTAAACTCTCTAAAAAATTCAGAAGATAAATTATTGATATGCTTTTGCCCAACTTCTTTTAATTTAATCCGAGCGTCGGTGTTGCTTTTTTTTCTTTCTAATGATTCGAAATAATATTCGGCAGCTTCACTTACAAGCCCTTGTTTCTCTAACCTTTCGGCAGCTTTAAAATACTTTTTGGAGCCTGTGCAAGACACAAGCCAAAAACTAATTGCTAACAGTATGTATACGAGTGATTTTATAATGTGATGTATTAAAGCAAAAGCATCTAATTTAGATGCTTTTGCTTATTTTATTTATTTTCCTTCTTCGCCTAATTTTTTCATTTCAGCGTCAAATATTTGTTGAAATTTTTGTTTATCGTAATCTAATTTTAATTTTGAATCGTTAGAAATTTTTTGATCCATTTTATCAAAAACTTCTTTTTTACCTGCTTCAATGGCCATCCAATATGTATAAGAACCATCTGACTCTTTAAATATTTTCTCTCCGATTTCTTTTACGTTTGATAATTGCATGTTTACAACCTCACGAGCTAACTCTTCAAATTTATTTTCAAATTCTTGAGAAGATCCAACCGTTCTTTGATTTGTGTATTGGTCTGTTACTCGTTTAATCGTAGCTTGGATATTTCCAGCCATTTCAGCTCTTGCATTTTGAAATGCAATTTTCTTAGCAGTTGCTAAGTCAGGAGATTTTCCTAATTGTTTCGCTCTAAAATAATTTTCATCGCTACGGTATTCTTTACCACTAAATGGCACAGAAATCTCAACAGCACCAGTTTCTTTTTGAACTGGTAATGCTTTTTTTGATTTACAACCTACCGTTGCCATCAATACAAAAGCTGGTATTACTAAATAATTAATTGTTTTCATGGTTTTTGTTTTTTAATTGTTAGTTATGTTATTCTAATATATATCAATAGTTAATCCAAAAAATAAAAATACTATTTTTTTAACCTATTTTAACCAATTCTTCTTCTACGTCTTTTTCAACACGTAAATTTTGAATTATAAATTCTTGACGTTCTTGCGTGTTTTTACCCATATAGTAATTTAATAACTCATGGATAGATGCTTTTTGATCGAGTAAAACTGGTTCTAAGCGAATGTCTTTGCCAATAAAATGCTTGAACTCATCCGGAGAAATTTCTCCTAAACCCTTAAATCTTGTTATTTCAGGCTTTGGACCAAGCTTTGAAATAGCAGCCATGCGTTCTGCATCACTATAACAATACGCTGTCTCTTTTTTATTTCTAACTCTAAATAAAGGCGTTTGTAAAATAAAAACGTGTCCGTTTTTTACTAAATCAGGGAAAAATTGTAAAAAGAAGGTGAGTAATAATAATCGAATATGCATCCCATCTACATCAGCATCGGTTGCTATTACAACATTATTATAACGTAATTCATCCAAACCATCTTCTATATTAAGTGCTGCCTGAAGCAAATTAAATTCTTCATTTTCATACACAACTTTTTTTCCTAATCCAAAAGAATTTAACGGTTTACCTTTTAAACTAAACACAGCTTGTGTATTCACATCGCGTGTTTTAGTAATTGATCCACTGGCTGAATCTCCCTCGCAAATGAAAAGCATCGTATCTAAACTGCGAGGATCTTTACTATCTGTAAAATGAACTCTGCAATCTCTTAACTTTTTATTATGAAGATTTGATTTTTTAGCTCTATCTCTTGCTAACTTTTGGATGCCTGACAATTCTTTGCGCTCGCGTTCGTTGGCAATAATTTTCGCCTCAATACTTTTAGCAACATCAGGATTTTTATGTAAATAATTATCTAAATGTTGTTTTATAAAATCATTCACAAAAGAACGCATAGATTGTCCGCCAGGCGATACATCATTAGAGCCTAATTTTGTTTTGGTTTGAGACTCGAAAACTGGCTCTTGAACACGAACCGAAATAGCAGCTACAATTGATTTTCGTACATCAGAAGGATCAAAATCTTTTTTATAAAATTCGCGAATGGTTTTAACTACTGCTTCACGAAAAGCAGTTTGATGGGTACCACCTTGAGTTGTATATTGCCCATTTACATAACTATAATATTCTTCTGAATAATGTTCGTTACTGTGCGTCATAGCTAATTCGATATCATCACCTTTTAAATGAATAATTGGATAAATGATTTCGCCCGTAATATTTTTTTCTAATAAATCTTTTAAGCCATTATCTGATTTATAAATTTGACCATTAAAATGTAATGTTAAACCGGTATTGAGGAATGCATAATTCCAAAGCATTTTATCAATGTACTCATGCACATAATGGTATTTCTTAAAAATAGTATCATCTGGACGAAACTCAACATAAGTTCCGTTAGCCTCTGTAGTCTTTTCGAGTTTAGATTCTTTAACCAAATTTCCACACGAAAAATCGGCCGTTTTCGTTTGACCATCTCTAAAAGCAGTTACTCTAAAGTGAATAGACAAAGCATTTACAGCCTTAGTACCTACTCCATTTAATCCAATTGATTTTTTAAAGGCTTCGCTATCATACTTTCCTCCTGTATTCATTTTAGAAACCACTTCAACTACTTTTCCTAACGGAATTCCGCGACCGTAATCTCTAATGCAAACAGCGCCATCTCTTACCGAAACTGTAATTTTTTTTCCGGCACCCATCATAAATTCGTCAATGGAGTTATCCATAACTTCCTTGATAAGCACATAAATACCATCATCAAAAGCAGAACCATCTCCCAATTTACCAATATACATTCCTGGTCGCATCCGGATGTGTTCCTGCCACTCAAGCGATTTGATGCTATCTTCGTTATAACTTGCTATTTCTTTTGCCATTTTTTATTCTAGTTAATTCACTTAAAAAATTAATTTGCGAAACTTAATTACACATTAAATCGAAAGTGCATGACATCACCATCATTGACAACATACTCCTTGCCTTCTACTTTTAATTTTCCAACTTCTTTACATGCGGCTTCTGAACCATAATGAATGTAATCATTATAAGCAATTACTTCAGCTCTAATAAATCCTTTTTCAAAATCAGTATGTATTACTCCAGCTGCTTGTGGAGCAGTCATTCCTTTTTCAATTGTCCAAGCTCTAACCTCTTTTACACCAGCAGTAAAATAAGTTTGAAGTTTTAATAATGTATACGCTTGCTTAATTAATTTGTTTACCCCTGGTTCATCCAAACCCATTTCTCCTAAAAATAGTTGTTTTTCTTCATAGGTTTCTAAAGATGAAATTTCACTTTCCATAGCTGCAGTAATGACTAATATTTCAGCTCCTTCATTTTTTACAGATTCCTTTACGGCGTCTACGTATTTATTTCCTGATTTTGCAGAAGCTTCATCCACATTACACACGTACATCACTGGTTTAATAGTTAACATGTGTAAATCTTCAATATAAGGTAATTCACTTTCTTCTAAAACACAGGCACGAGCAGATTTTCCACTTTCTAAGGTTTCTTTAACTTTCAAAAGCGTATTGTAAGTTCTTACGGCTTCTTTATCATTACCTAATTTTCCTGCCTTTTCAAATTTTTTAATTTTAGCTTCAACGGATTCTAAATCTTTTAATTGCAATTCTGTATCAATAATTTCTTTATCACGAACAGGATTAACATTGCCGTCTACATGGATAATATTATCATCATCAAAACAACGTAACACATGCAAAATAGCATTACATTCGCGGATATTCGCTAAAAATTTATTCCCTAAACCTTCACCTTTACTAGCGCCCTTTACTAAACCAGCAATGTCAACAATCTCTACTGTTGTAGGTTGGACGGCTTGTGGTTTAACAAGCTCTGATAATTTAGTCAAACGTTCATCTGGAACAGTAATGACACCAACATTTGGTTCTATTGTACAAAACGGGAAATTAGCCGCTTGCGCTTTTGCATTACTTAAACAATTAAAAAGAGTTGATTTACCTACATTTGGTAAGCCAACGATACCACACTTTAAAGCCATTTTTTTTAAATTATTAGTTACTTCGTTTAGAAAACATTCATCCTTTACATTTTATCTAAACTTAAGTGCAAATATATTAAAATCAGTAGGTAAGCATTGCTATTATTTGTAGTAATGCCAAACAGTTTTTAACAATTTAAAATAAATCATTGTGCAAAACAATTTTATTTTTTACTTTTAAACATCCTGTTATTCTTATTAACATTGACTCTATAACGATAAATCAAATACTATTTTTGCACAAAACAATATTTTATGATCGATATTTCCAACTTAGAAAAAATAGCCACTCAAACTCGTAGAGACATTGTACGTATGGTTCACGCCGTAAATTCAGGCCATCCAGGTGGTTCTTTAGGTTGTACAGATTATTTAGTTGCACTTTATAACGGTGTTATGAATCATAATCCGAAACATTTCACCATGGATGGTGCTGGTGAAGATTTATTTTTCTTAAGTAATGGTCATATTAGTCCTGTATTTTATAGTGTTTTAGCTCGTTGTGGGTATTTTCCTGTTGAAGAATTAAAAACCTTTAGAAAATTAAATACCCGTTTACAGGGTCATCCAACTACACACGACCATTTACCAGGTGTGCGCATAGCAAGCGGTTCGTTAGGACAAGGTATGAGCGTAGCGATTGGTGCCGCTTTAGCAAAAAAATTAAATAAAGATCAATCTATTATATATAGTCTACACGGTGATGGCGAATTACAAGAAGGACAAATTTGGGAAGCTGCTTTGTATGCATCTGCTTATAAAGTAGATAATTATATTGCTACCATTGATTACAACGGAAGACAAATTGACGGAGATGTTGAAAATGTATTATCATTAGGTAATTTAAAAGATAAATTTGAAGCATTTGGATGGGAAGTTGTTGAAACTGAAAAAGGAAATGACCTATCGTCAGTGATTGATGGATTAAATAAAGCTAAATCATTCATCGGAAAAGGAAAACCTATTGTTAATATTATGAAAACTGAAATGGGCTCTGGTATCGATTTCATGATGGGAACTCATAAATGGCATGGGTCTGCGCCAAATGATGAACAACTAGCAAAATCGTTAGCTCAATTAGAAGAAACTTTAGGAGACTATTAAGTTAGTGTTGAATTTTTAATTATTAGTTTTAATAAAATGATTTAATGAATATATTAAAACGTAAAAACATATTAAAAACTAAACACTCAACACTAAAAACTTTTGTATTTTTTATACTATTTAATACTCAATATTCTGTAATTAATTCTCAGACCACCAATCGTATTCTCTTTATTTTTGACGACTCTTATAGCATGTATGCGCCTTGGAACAGCGACATTAAAATTGAAGTTGCAAAAAAAATAATGGGCGAGTTTTTGGACAGCTTAAAAACTTTACCAGATTTAGAGCTTGCCCTGCGTTGTTATGGTCATACCACTTTTATCAAACCAACTCGAAACTGTAAAGATTCAAAGTTAGAAGTTCCATTTGCTAGTGCAAAAGAAAATGCCACAAAAATAAAGCAACGCATTCAAAAATTAGAGCCGCTTGGAACAACGCCTATTGCCTACTCATTAGGAGAATGTGCTTCAGATTTTACA
>CANLAV010000044.1 GCA_947487905.1 Bacteroidota bacterium
GTTCCCAGATTAACGTATAACACATGCCCTAGTGATAAATTAATTGGAACTGAATCCAAATAATACGTTGCGGGATGTAAAGGAATAATATTAAAAAAATATTGAATGAAGCAAAAACCAATGCCAATTATATTTCCAATGATTAACCCTTTCAATAATAATTGAAGAGACACATGAAAAAAGATGGTTCTGATTGCTTTTTTTGAAGAACCAAACGCTTTTAATAATCCAATCATATTCGTTCGTTCTAATATCAAAATAAGTAAGGCAGAAATCATATTAATGGCCGCTACTAAAACCATTAATGTAATAATTACAACGGCATTGACATCTATCATTTCTAGCCAACTAAATATAGAACTTTGTAATTGTTTAGCTGAACTAACTGTATAATTATATCCAACCTTGTCGTTCACCTCTTCAAGAGATTGTTCAAGAAAATCAAAGTTTTTTAAAAAGACTTCGTAACCAGCCACTTCATTACTTTTCCAATAATTTAAGGTTTGAATTTGTTTTAAGTCGACGAAAACTAAATTTTTATCAATATCAGAGAATCCTGTATTAAAAATACCTCTCACATAAAAATCTTTTACACGTGGTTCATAGTCAATATAAGTAGTTGAACGCATCGTTGAATCATTTATTTTTTTCTTACTCATAAAATAAACTAACATTTTTTGATTTAGTTTTATGTTTAATTTTTTAGCTAAGGTTGTTGAAATAAAAATCTGCTTCGAAACAGTATCTTTATGCAAAGACAAACCAGATCCTTCTTTAATATACGGTTTCAAATTACTCCAATCATAGGTATGATCAACTCCTTTTAAAACAATCCCTTCATTATCTGTTTTTGTTTTTAGGATACCATTTTTTGTTGCAAAAGGCTGAATTAATTTTACATTAGGAATCAACATCAATTGTTGTAAAATAGAATCAGATAAAGTAATCGAATTTGGTTCTAATGATTGATTTTGATCGTAATCATTAATTTGAAGGTGAGATGTAAAAGTTGTGATTTTTTTTGTGATTTGTTGTTGAAAGCCAGTTACAATAGCCAAAGTTATTATCATAACGGCCACTCCAAGCGCAATACCCACAATTCCAATTTTTATAATTGGTCTCGACATATTACCAGTTTCTTTTTCACTGTGTAAAATTCGTTTTGCTATGTAATTAGAAAAATTCAAATTGTAGTATATTTACAACGTAAAGCTAAACTATTCTATGCGATTTTATTTATTTTTCACTGTGTTTTTTTTAACCTCGTCTTGTTTTTTATCACAAGTTAACAGCCAACAATATAGCTCAATAACAACTGGTGCAGAACAAACAGAATTATACCTTTCTAAATTAAAAAACAAAAAAGTAGCCATTGTTACGAATGCCTCTGGTATTATTAAAAATAGACACTTAGTAGATACGTTACTAAAGCATAACATAAAAATTGTAAAAATATTTGGTCCTGAGCATGGTTTTAGAGGAACGGCTGATGCTGGTGAAAAAGTAAAAAGTGGTAAAGATGCTAAAACGCACATTACCGTTATTTCACTTTATGGCTCTCACAAAAAACCAACGGCTGAAGACTTAAAAGGGATTGACATTGTTATTTACGATATACAAGATGTTGGTGTTAGGTTTTACACCTATATATCAACTATGACTTACGTCATGGAAGCTTGTGCAGAAAACAATAAGCCTTTACTTATTTTTGATAGACCAAATCCGAATGGGTTTTACGTTGATGGACCAGTGATGACCGATACCTACAAATCGTTTTTAGGTATTCATAAAGTACCTATTGTATACGGTATGACATGCGGAGAATATGCGAAAATGATAAATGGCGAAGGGTGGTTAAAAAACAATCTTCAATGTAATCTTGACATTATTCCTTTAAAAAATTATGACAGAAAAAAATTCGTAACAGGATTGCCAGTTAAGCCATCTCCAAATTTAGCGAATGATACATCCATTTTATTGTATCCAACCTTAGGTTTGTTTGAAGGTAGTATCATGAGTTTAGGCAGAGGAACATCGTTTCCTTTTCAATACATTGGCAATCCATACATCGATAAAACTATGTATCCATTTTCATTCATTCCAAAATCTAATGCTATTTCAGCTCACCCTAAATACCAAGACACTGTTTGTTACGGATTAAATGCGGGTACACTTTTAAAAAATATATTACAAAATAAACAAATTGATTTAACGTTATTAAATATGTTTTATCATCATAGTGTAAATAAACAAGGTGTGTTTTTTGACACAAATTTTAATTACCATGCAGGAAACGAAGAACTCAAACAACAAATTATTTTAAGTATCTTTCCTAAAGAAATTAGAAGCTCGTGGAGTAAAGAAAAGGAAGAATTTTTAAATATCAGAAAAAAATATTTAATGTATCCTGAGTTTTAAACATGAACTACAATTAGAAAATTCACAAAAATTAACAGTGTAAAAAAAATAAATCAAAATTTGGCACATCAATTGAATAGTCAACTTATAAAACTCGCCATGTCAACTTTAAAGCATAGTTTCAAGTTAGCGATTATTTGTATCATTGGGGTCATTTTTTGTTCAGCAAAAAATAACATCAGCACAGACAACACACCAACAAGCCAAGATCCTTTATTAAAAAAAGATTTAGTTTCTAAAGTCAATGAAGCATTTAAAGAAGGAGAAATACTTTCTTTTCGTTTACATTACGGTTTACTTGATGCAGGTGCTATTGTCATGGAAGTGAAACCAAAACTTATCAATGTGTCAGGCAGACAAGTATACCACATTGTAGGAAACGGATATACAAAAGGTACGTTTGATTGGTTTTTTAAAGTGCGTGATCGTTATGAAACATTTATAGATAAAGATGCATTATTGCCATGGATGTTTGTGAGAAGAGTAAATGAAGGTGGTTATATAACAAATCAAGATTACAGTTTCAATCATTATACACATAAAGTGGATGTTGGAAATGGGGAAAAAATTGACATACCTGAAGGTACACAAGATATGATTTCTGCTTTTTATTCTGCAAGAAATTTAAATTTATCAAACGCAAAAGAAGGCGAAGTGTTTACTATCAATAGCATAGTAGATAAAGAAATTTGGCCACTAAAAATTAGATACATTGGTAAAGAAACTATTACCTGTGATATAGGAACATTTAGATGTGTTAAGTTTAGACCAATCGTTCAAAAAGGCAGAATTTTTAAACGTGAAGATGATTTAAATGTTTGGTTAACAGACGACAAAAACCATGTTCCATTGCGTGCCGAAGCGAAATTAATGGTTGGATCGATTAAATTAGATATCGTCGCTGCGAAGAATTTAGCGAATCCAACTTCAGAGATTAAATAAGGATTTTAATTAATCAGATTAAGGAATATCAATGTATTTGTGTGTTTGCAATGAAATCATCCAACGAGGATGTTGTTTAACGTATTCGACAATGAGCGGTGTAATCTCATGACGTTTACTCCACTCGGGTTGTAAATACAAATAACAATTTTCACTCACTTGATTTGCTTGTTCTTCGGCCCAAACAAAATCGTGTTTATTAAAAACAATTATTTTCAATTCATGAGCAGCCAAATAATTTTCTTGCTGAGGAAGCATTGTTTTTTTTGGAGATAAACAAATCCAATCCCAATCGCCACTTAACGAATAAGCTCCTGAAGTTTCGATGTAAGTTTTAATGTGTTGTTTTTTTAAGAGAGCTGTTAAATACGTTAAGTTATAAATCAACGGTTCTCCTCCAGTAACAACCACTGCAGGGGTTTTACTAACCATAACATGTTCAACAATGAGTTCGGTAGGCGTTAATGGATGGATGCTAGCATCCCAACTTTCTTTCACATCGCACCAATGGCAACCAACATCACAACCTCCAATTCTAATAAAATAAGAAGCTTTTCCTGTATTAAATCCTTCACCTTGTATGGTATAAAATTCTTCCATCAATGGAAGTAATTTACCTTCATCTAAAAGTGTTTTTTTGTCTGGAGATAACCCACTTAATTTATAATTCAATGTTTTTCAATTTAATTTTTATAAACTCCAATAGGTTATTCCATTTATCTTATTTCGATACATTCCTTTAATATCAACCAAAATACCCTTTGGAGCTAAAATAGATTTAAAGAATTTCTCATCTAAACTTTTATATTCAGTATGGTTTACAGCTACAATCACACCGTCATAGCCTTTTGCTAATTTATTTAATCCGAAACCATATTCATGTTTCAATTCTGCACTGTTAGCATGTGGATCAACAATTTCAACCTTTACACCAAATGATTTTAATTCTTTGACAATATCGGCCACTTTACTATTACGAATATCGCTCACATCCTCTTTGAATGTGGCACCCATAATTAATACTTTAGACTTTGAACTATTTTTACCAGCTGCAATGATTTTTTTGACACACGTTTTTGCTACATAAAAGCCCATGCTATCATTAACGTAACGACCACTATTAATGACTCTAGCATGATATCCTAACGATTCAGCCTTATGCGTTAAATAGTAAGGATCAACGCCAATACAATGTCCACCAACTAAACCAGGAAAGAATTTTAAGAAATTCCATTTTGTTCCTGCTGCCTCTAACACGTCATAGGTATTGATATTCATTTTATTAAAAATGATTGACAACTCATTCATTAACGAAATATTTACATCACGTTGCGTGTTTTCAATTATTTTAGCAGCTTCAGCTACTTTAATACTTGGTGCACGATGTGTTCCTGGCTCTACAATAATTTCATAAACCTTAGCGATGTTATCTAGACTCTCTGCATCACATCCAGAAACGATTTTCAAAATTTTTGTGATGGTGTGTTCTTTATCACCAGGATTAATGCGCTCTGGCGAGTATCCAATTTTAAAATCTTTTACAAATTTCAATTTAGATTCTTTTTCTAAAACGGGGATGCAATCTTCCTCAGTACAACCAGGATAAACCGTTGATTCATAAACAACGTAATCTCCTTTTTTTAAAATTTTCCCAACCATCGCCGAAGCACCAACCAAGGGTTTTAAATTTGGTAAGTTATGCTCATCAATAGGAGTTGGAACAGCAACAATAAAAAAACGAGCTTTTTTTAAATCTTCTAATTTATGAGTAAAAACAATATCTGAATTTTCGAAATCAGTTTTTGTAAGTTCATTGCTAGGATCAATACCTTTCTTCATCAAATCTACACGCGCTGCATTGATATCAAACCCAATTACTTTTACTTTTTTGGCAAAGGCTAATGCAATTGGTAAACCAACATAGCCCAATCCAATTACTGCAATCGTTGCTTTTTTCTCGATAATATCTTTATAAATTCCCATCTGACTTTTGATATTTTGCTTTTGTTTCTTTAAAATTAAATTGATTTAGAATATGAACACATTTAAATATTCTTCAATAAAAAATCGTTGATTATTTTTCTTTATTAATTAATTGATTAGGTCTTAATGCATAAATACGTTCTATGATATCGACAACTTTCAGTCCTTCTAGTGCATTCGTTGTGATTTTATTTTTTCCTTTAATCGTGTCAACTACATTTTCAATAACATTATGATGATTATTTGCCGAACCTTTATAAGCGCCATAATCATTTGCAGGATTAGTAGCTTCTAGAATAGGCATTGTATAATCTTTTATGTTACAGACATCCACTTGATCCATGTATTGACCGCCAACCTTAATACTTCCTTTACTACCAATAATTGTGAGAGAGGATTCTAAATTTTTATCCCAAACTGCTGTTGAATAATTTATACTTCCCATTCCGCCATTGATGAAATCGAAACTAACAAAACCACTGTCTTCAAAATCAGTTAAATGTTGATGATTAAAGTCAGCGAATTTTGCTTGTATATTTTTAATGTCACCAAAAAGCCAATACATGATATCAATCCAATGACTAAACTGTGTAAATAAAGTTCCGCCATCTAAATGCTGGGTTCCTTTCCAATTTCCTGGTTTGTAATAGCGTTCATCTCTGTTCCAATAACAATTTAATTGCACCATATAAATGTCTCCAAGTGTATCATTGGTAATAATTTCTTTTAACCAAACACTTGGTGGTGAATATCTATTTTGCATAACGCAAAATACCGTTTTACTATGGGATAAAGCGGTATAAATAACTTTTTCACAATCAGCTTTACTGAGAGCCATCGGTTTTTCAACAACCACATGCTTATTTAATTCAAGTGCTTTTAATGCATGTTCGGCATGTGTTCCATTAGGAGTACACACATTTAATACCTCTATATCAGGATGATTAGATAATAAATCATCCATCGAATTATAAAATTTTTCGGTTAATGTTTCTAGTCCTAGTTTGTCTTTATGCATGACATCGCACACAGCTACTAGTTCGCAATTAGGATTGCGTCTAATCATTTCAGCATGTCGTTTACCAATATGCCCTTGTCCAACTACACCAAATTTTATTTTCGTCATGTTATATTATGAAATTCTTTTTACTAAACTATTTTCTAATTGATATACCTGCCCACTTTCATGACAGGTTGCTTTTCCGTCTTTATCAAATTCTAAACGGTGACCAAATTCACTCATCCAACCTATTTGCTTAGATGGATTGCCAACAACTAGAGCAAACGCAGGTACTGTTTTTGTAACAACGGCTCCAGCACCAATGAATGCATATTCACCAATATCATGACCGCAAACAATCGTTGCATTGGCTCCAATACTAGCACCTTTCCCAACAAATGTTTTAGCGTATTCTGACTTTCTGTTTACTGCACTTCTAGGATTAATAACATTTGTGAATACCATCGAAGGTCCTAAAAAAACATCATCAGCACATACAACACCAGTATAAATAGACACATTATTTTGGACTTTAACATTCTTACCTAACACAACCTCAGGCGATACAACAACATTCTGTCCAATGTTACAGTTTTCACCTAAGGTACAATTATTCATTATATGACTAAAGTGCCATATTTTTGTGCCTTTTCCAATATCACATCCTTCATCTATAAAAGCAGAACTATGCGCGAAATATTGTTTTTCCATAATTAGTTTAGAACCACAAACTTAACAAAATCTACCCAATTTTAGGTAATTTTTACACCATAAAAAATAAAAAACTTATTATTGTACTGAATGAGTTTTCGATTAAACATAAAATATTATTTAGTTCATAGTTTAGGCTTTACTAATAAAGAAGCTATTAGAGCGATTGAGCAAAGAAAATTAGTCGTAAACGGTGCGCTTATTACTGAAAATAGTGAGTTTGATGCAACATCTGAAATTTATTATGACGGTAAGTTGTTGAAAGCGAACACACCTTTTACTTACATTGCTTTTTATAAACCCAGAGGCATCGAAACAACTCATAATCAAACTATTTCAAATAACTTAACAACCGTTTTTACATTTGATACACATTTAGGATTTGCTGGCAGGTTAGACAAAGAGTCGGAAGGATTACTTATACTTTCAAACGACGGGAAATATATTCAGAGTTTATCTAGTCCATTTAAAGAAAAAGAAAAAGAATATATTGTAACTGTAAATAAACCGATAACAATTGAATTTATCACATTAATGGGAGCTGGTGTAGATATTATTATTTGCAAAACTCTACCATGCTTTATTGAACAACTTACTGAATTTGAATTTAAAATTATTTTAAAGGAAGGTAAAAATAGGCAAATTAGAAGGATGTGCAAAGCGCTTGGATATTTAGTAGCAAGATTAATTCGAATACGAATTGATTCAATCTGTTTAAACGAATTACAGCCTGGCGAATTCAGAGCATTCAAAATTTAGGTTTTAGTACGTTTACTTAATGATAAAAATTCCTTCCCTATTCCTGTTATAGAAACAATATTTAAAGGGAACTCTAAGAACACGTGTAAAAAACTCAATAAAAACAGCACTTTCAATCCAAGATTATAATCGTAGATATACAACGAAATAGAAATTAGCCAAATCAATAGGGTAACTATTAACGTTTTTTTTGGCACTAAATGCCACTTTATAACAGAGGTTTTAGAAAACCAGTTCAGATAGTGATACGTATAAGCAAAAGCGATAAAACGCATCATCACAAATCCAATATTAGTTGTAAATACTTGACTAACTTCGGTTAAATTACCTAAATGAAATGTATTGATTAATCTGAAATTTAATTCGCTAAACATAGCATAACTATTCTGAACGTAGCTACTCACTGTATAACCTAAACCAGCTGGCTGGAATGTGAAAATTAATATGCCACAACCAATCAGAGTTATAATTGAAATCAAACCAGCCCATGATTTTTCCTTTAAAACACCATATATCATAAACAACCACGTGAAAATAAAAACATGAATAATAGTTGGCAAGAAAATAGCAATCCAAGTAAAATAGTAACTACTATTATTTGCGACGGAAATAAAAATTAAAGAAATAAATATTAATATAAAACGATAGAGCCAATCTTTAATAAAAACTAAACCGATACTCACTAACAAACTCAATAAAATAATATCTGCAACCCATCCATGATGTTTAATTTCAGGCGGATTATAATTCCAATACACTAAAATCAAACAGGTGATAATTAAAAAAATAAAATCATATTTTCCCTTTGTGAAATATTGCTTTTTGTGCAACCAACCAATTTCTGTTAAATAATGAAGTGGTCCTAAAATACCATAAGAAAATAAAAATAATTCGAATGGAATAAAATAAGAAATTAAACAAGAAACTAGTATTAGAATCGTATTTAAATGATGTATCGTATTCGTTTTCATACTCAAATATAAAACAATTTTACAATACTATTTAATCACTAATCACATATATTAAATTACTTAGCACGAGACAATAAAGTCAAATGGCCTGTTTTAGTAATCTCCTTTCCTCCTATGGTTTGGGCTACTACATAAAAAACATAAACACCTTGCTCACATATTTTTCCTTTACATTTCCCATCCCATCCTAATACATCATCATGGCTTTTAAAAACTTGAGTGCCCCATCTGTCAAACACTGTTAATTTTATAGACGTTAATCCATAACCGACAGGTATAAATAAATCATTATCTATATCTCCATTGGGTGAAAATGCGTTGGGAATAAACAATCCGTATTCTTTTGTTACTTTGATACATACTTCATCGTAAGCCACACATTGTTGACTGCTTTCGGCTTTCAGTAGATAACATGTGTTAGCTTTTGGGGTAACTTCTACTACCGAACAAAAATTGCAACTCAATACTGTTCCTGCTGGATTTAAAAAACCAAAATTGGTAACATTAGATGTACCATTTAAAACATAGGCTTCATCTATGTTAATGGTTGTGTCGTTTCCAGCATATACAATCGGTAAAGGATTCACAATTATTTTTACAGTGCCGGTTCCTGGACATAATCCATTCGTTGAAACGGTTACCGTGTATTCGGTCGTTACTAATGGTTTTACAAGTGTGCTTGCTGCATTAGGATTTGTTACACCTACTATTGGTGCCCAACTATACGTGGTACCTCCTGTTGCAAATACAACTTTTGATTCTCCTATACATAAACTATCTGTGTTTGATGTTGTCACAACACCTGGTGAAAGAACTGTAACCAAAACAGTTTGAGAAGAGGTACACGATAAACTGCTTGATACATTTTCTCCAAGAACTGAATACACTGAAGTACTTGCTGGTGTTATTGTTAATGAACTAGTAAATACACCTGCTGGAGTCCACGTATAATTTAAAGCGCCTGATGCTGTAAGATCTATTGAAGTGCCTGCACAAACTGCTGAAGGATTTGCTACTGCAATGAGACTTGGTGTTGCTAAAACAAATAACGACGCAGTAGTGCTATTAACACAACCACTAATTGAAGTTCCTGATATAGTATAGGTAATACTTGTTGATGGATTAGCTGACACAAAAGAACCTGTTGTTGTATTTAAATTAATGCCTGGCGACCATGTGTAAGTGTTGGCTCCGGTTGCCGATAATAAGGAAGATTGACCACTACACATAGAGGCTGAGTTCACACTTAAAATCGGTAATGGGTTCACGATAACTGTTGAGATGGCAAGTTGCGTGCATCCTAGTGTACTTCCAACTACAGTGTAAGTTGTTGAAATAAGTGGAGAGATAATAAATGGATTACTCGTTGAACCTGTATTCCATAAATAACTATTAGCGCCACTGGCTGTCAGCGTGGTTGTTTGTCCAATGCAAATAGTAGAATTATTAACAGACATCACTGGTAATGGATTAGCGATTACTGTTACAACTGTTGTGGTTGAACATCCTAATGAAGTACCTGTTACACTGTAAACTGTGCTTGCGGTTGGACTAACTAATATAGGATTTAATAATGAGCCCGTATTCCAGCTATATGAACTTGCTCCACTTGCAGTCAGTGTAGCTGTTTGTCCTGAGCAAATTGTTGGACTATTTACACTCACTATTGGCATCGGATTAACAACAACGGTAACTAAACTTGCAGAGGTACATCCGATTGCATTCGTTCCTATTACTGTATAAGTTGTGGTAGTGAGTGGAGATACCGTTATTGAGTTTGATATGGACGCTGTACTCCAAGCGTAAAGTAAGGCTCCACTAGCAACTAAGGTGGCTGTTTGTCCTGCGCAAATGGTTGCATTATTTACGGTTAAAGTTGGTGAGGAACTTACTGCAACGTTTGCTACCGTTGATGTTGAACATCCTAAAGAAGTTCCTGTTACTGTGTAGTTCGTTGTTAGCGTTGGAGAAACAGCAATGGATGATGATGAAACACCTGTGCTCCAAGAATAAGTGGTAGCACCTGTTGGTATTAAAGTTGTTGTAAATCCTGAACAAAGCGTTGGAGAATTAACTGAAATGATTGGGATAGGATTAACGGATATAGTTCTTACTGCTGTATTGGTACAACCTAACGCACTGCTCCCTATTACTGTATAGGTGCTGGTTACGGTGGGGGAAAAAGCTACACCGTTTGTAATTCCATTTGACCAAGTGTACGTTGATGCGCCTGAAGCAATTAGTGAAGTGGATCCACTAGAACAAATTACTGAATTTGATGCTGTAATCGAAATTGTTGGTGATGTGTTTACAACAACTGAAACGGTATTAGTTCCTGTGCAACCTGCCGTTGAACCACTTAATGTATAGCTTGTTGTAACCGTTGGTGTAACAGTAATAGATGATGCGTTACTGCTTCCTGGCATCCAAGTATATGTTGTTGCTCCACCACCTAAAATGGCAACACTGGCTCCGCTACAAACACTAGTTGGTGACGCAACTGCTGTTATTGTTGGTGTTGGACAGCAATTATAAAACATATAAATACGACCAATATTGAAGGCAACTTCTGACCAAATAGGTAATGGCCATGTAGCCGTTGAACCAAGGCAATTCTGAGTTCCACTCCTTCTTAATATTGTAGGCATGCCCATAATAGTTGTTGCAACATTCGCTGCGCCATAACTATTAGCGCAAATAGAAGATCTACTTCCATAAATTCCAATAATATCGCCAACATTGATTGGTATATTACAGGTAACTGTGGTAGTAGATGCCACTCCTGAAACTGACAATAAAGTAACATAAGAGGTCGTTGTACCTGCGTATGCTGGAGGCGCTCCAGCTGTAAAACGAACAACTCTTATATCTTGAGTTCCAGTACTTGCATCTGGTGGAATATGTAAAGCACATAAATTAAAGGCAACTGGAGCCGTAAAATGATAGCCTCTAGTCATACTTGAAAATGTAGTAGATTGTGGACCGACAGGCATAAGCGTTTGAGAAAACGCTGTAATAGTAAAAGTACAAATGAATATTAATATGATTTTTTTCATGATAACATTTTTTAAAATTCTTGAACAATGTCTTTTCGTTGCTTAAAAACAGCTATCACAATACTTTGATGTGTTTCAATCCAATATTTTATTTTTAAACTAAAAGCGTCATCAAATTTCTCACCTTTTAATAAATTAGGAAAGCTATTGTCTTCTGTAATAACTTTGACGTAATCGTTTGCTTCAGTTGGATTCTTAATTCTATCGATTATAGAAGCATTTACTTTATCAAAGTCAAATGTAAATCCATGAGATTCATCACTTTTTGGCAGAGAGTTTGAATTACTTTGTGCAATTGAGTTAAAAGAAAACATCGCCATAAAAGTAAATGTTAAAAAAATTGAAAATCTCATGATTTTTATTTTAAATTGAGTTAAGTAAACTTAAATTAATAAAACGATAAAAATAAGTTCATTTTGTAAAAGGTAATCTTTGAAGTATGAAAACTATGCTTCGATGAGTGAATTGAATATCTCTATCTTCAACTTTATAAATCAAATCCTTTTTTTACACATTTAGCATTTTTTTTCTTTATTTTGTTCAAAATTACAATTACTAAATACAATGCGTTTTTTAATTCGTCCTCCCAAACTCATACGTAAATTGTATAAAGAATCTATTTGGAGGATTGAACAAAAAAAACCAACGATTTATTTAACCTTTGATGATGGGCCTATTCCAGAATTAACGCCGTGGGTATTGGATATTTTAAAAAAATACCATGTAAAAGCTACCTTTTTTTGTGTTGGAGAAAATGTCAAAAAGAATCCTGAATTGTACAATCGAATCATTGATGAAGGACACAAAACAGGTAATCACACACAAAATCATTTAAAAGGCTGGAAAACTAAGACTCAATTATATTTAAATAACGTTGAAGCTTGCCATTCATTAGTAGATTCAAATTTGTTTAGGCCACCTTACGGAAGATTAAAATTGTCTCAATTTAAATTAATATCAAACTCTTACAACGTTGTTTTTTGGGATGTTTTAAGTCATGATTATAGTACGAAAATAACACCTGAAAATTGCTTGCAAAATAGTATTAAATATACTAGGAATGGAAGCATTATTGTTTTTCATGATAATATAAAGGCTGAAAAAAATTTAAAATTTGCCCTTCCAAATTACATAGAGCATTTTTTAAATCTAAATTATTCGTTTGAATGTATTTAAGCTACAAATGAATTATAAAGATGGTATCAAATTTTTATTTGAATAGATTGATGGAATTTCTTGTAAAATCTGTTTTATTTCATCAATGTTTTCGGTAGTTACCAACTTCATTCGTGTATCTTTAAAATGATCAATACCTTTAAAATAATTGGTATAATGAGGTCGCATTTCTAATACACCTAATTTAGGTCCTTTCCAATCTATTGATTTGTTAAAATGAGATAAACATACCTCTACTCTATTTTCTAAAGTTGGCTTTGCTAAATGTTCACCCGTTTTTAAAAAATGTTTTATCTCATTAAAAATCCATGGATAACCGATACTTGCACGACCAATCATCATTCCGTCTAAGCCATACAAATTTTTATATTCTAATGCTTTTTCGGGTGATGTAATATCTCCATTACCAAAAATAGGAATATGCATACGCGGATTGTTTTTAACATCAGCAATGTATTTCCAATTGGCAGAACCTTTATACATTTGAGCTCTTGTTCTTCCATGAACAGTTAATGCTTTTATTCCAACATCTTGAAGACGCTCTGCTACTTCTAAAATATTAATGGAATTATCATCCCAACCCAAACGCGTTTTAACCGTCACTGGTAAATTAGTTGATTTAACAACGGCTTTGGTTAAACGTACCATTAAATCAACGTCTTTTAAAACACCTGCGCCTGCGCCTTTACAAACCACTTTTTTGACAGGACAACCAAAATTTATATCTAAGATATCAGGTTGGCAAGTATCTACTATTTTTGCAGATAAGGCCATGGCTTCCTCATCACCGCCAAAAATTTGAATGCCTATTGGTTTTTCGTAATCAAATATGTCTAATTTTTTACGTGATTTAATAGCATCTCTAATTAATCCTTCACTACTGATAAATTCAGTATACATTAAATCAGCGCCATATTGCTTGCAAACAAAACGAAACGGCGGGTCGCTTACATCCTCCATAGGAGCAAGTAATAATGGGAAATCGCCCAATTCAATATTTGCAATTTTTACGATGGGTAAATGTAGGCATTTATTTGTATCTAGTCGCAACCACAATCTTTATCATCGCACTTTTTTTTGGTAAATGCTTTATAGAGTTTAAAACCAATAAAACATAAAGCTCCAAGTAAAATAACATACACTAAAACAGTCTGCATCATTGTTCACCAATTTTTTCAGGATTAATAATAGGTATATTATGAATCAACCGTTGATTCCCAATATTGATTTGTATTTCATATGGACCAGTTGGCAGATGACTCAAATCTAAAACATAATAATTAATATTAGCTATTTTAAATCCAGCCACCTTTATACGGTTATAGTCGTATACATCAATTTGAATTTGCCCCAACGGTTTCCCTAAAATTGACAAACTGTATTTATTGTATGAAATGGGTAATAAAGTAACATGTGCCACATCATAATCAAAATTCTCTTTGTAATAAACCCGTTTATTATTTTTAATTAATTCCGTTTCAGATAAATTATTTTCAGATAATGATACCTCAGAATTTTTAAAAAGTAAGTGATTATTTTGTAAACGCTGAATGGTATCTTCGCTACTCCAAACTCTCACGTAATCAATATCAAACGAATTGGGCCATTGTGTTGTTTGGTCTGGCCCAGGCTTAAAAGCGCCTCCATCCTTAGCTACCGAATTGTTTAAAACTAAAATTTGGTCTGTGTTAAATGTTCCTTTAAAAAAAGCAACAGGTTTTCCATTCAAACATATTTTCACAAAGTGACCTCGCCATTCGGCAGAAATAATATTCCAAGATGTTGATAAACTCTGTTTTGTTTTTAACCAAGTTCCCCATCCTCTTTGAAAATCAAAAAAACTTTTTTTATAATTATCACATCCTTTTGGGCAATGCACATCAACATGAAACTCATTATCGCGTTCACCTTTTAATTCAAAAATATCTATTTCATCATTTGGATTACCACCATATAGCCAAAAGGCAGGCCACGTTCCTTTTTGACCAGTGCTTTTAAATCTAATTTCAAAAAATCCAGTTTTAAATTTTTGCTGCGATGAAATTAATCCTGCTGTAAAATGTGAGTTGAATAATTGATTGTTTAATTTTATTTTACTTCTTTTTATATAAGAAGAATCTATTTGCCATGCTTCTAATTTTGTTTGATTTTCTTCTTTATTAGATTTTAATTTTAACATGCCATCTTTCAACTCAATACTTTTACTATCAAATATCAAATCTTGACTCATCACCGCATTTCCCCATGGCAAGACAATTCTCCATTTTTCTAAGTCTAATGTATTACCTGTAAACTCATCGCCAAATTGATAATACCATTTAAAAGCCCCATAGGTTTTTACGTCCCACATAACTTGAGAAAAACTTAAAAAACTACTTAAAAAAAATAAAATAGTAAGCCTCATAACTGTTTTAATTTATAAATTTTCAAGGGTTTTAAATCTATAATTATAGAATCTAAATAGGTATTCAAAAAATAATTTTTATCAATTTCATAATCAAACGCAATATGGGTGGCTCCACGTTTAATTTTATCTTTAAAACCTGCTTCTGTTAATGTGCCTTTAGCAAAGCCCCAGCCTTTTCTATTTAAATAATATAAATTAATGCAATTACTTTTTTCATTATCAAC
>CANLAV010000045.1 GCA_947487905.1 Bacteroidota bacterium
ACTCTATCCTTATTTGTTTTTTTGGTGGCTTTATTCATTTTTATACAACGTTTAATTTCTTTATATCATGAGTTTTAAATTTAATGCAATCGTCTTTTTTTCATGCCTAACTCTTATGGCATCTGCTCAAAATTCTAAAAACAATCCATTGTCAAATCATGGCAACAAGTTTGAACAATTAGGAGGTATTTTACCTACACCTAACGAATACCGTGCGGCTTCAGGTGCTCCTGGAAATAAGTATTGGCAGCAACGTGCAGATTATGTTATTGATGCTACATTAAACGAAAAAGATTTGATGCTAGTTGGGAAAGAAACCGTTACGTATGTAAATAATTCGCCTGATAAATTAAATTATCTATGGATGCAGTTGGATGAAAACATACATCAACCAACAGCGGATAATAATTATTTTGATGAGAATAAAATGGGACAGCCTTTTGATGAGGATCAAATTAAAGGTATGGATGTAAAGGAAAAATTGAAAGGTTTTGGGATTCAAATTTTGTCTGTAACGGATGAAGTAGGTAATCCAATAAAATACACGATTAATCAAACGATGATGCGCATTGATTTACCAAAGGTTTTAAATGGTAATTCAAAAACTAAATTTGTGGTGAAGTGGCAATATAAAATTCCAAATAGAAATACTATTGGTGGTAGAGGTGGTTACGAATATTTTCCGGAAGATGATAATTATTTATTTACGATGTCGCAATGGTATCCGCGCATGTGTGTGTATAGTGATTTTCAAGGCTGGCAAAACAAACAATTTACAGGCCGTGGAGAGTTTGCTTTAGTATTCGGAAATTACAACGTGAAAATGACGGTTCCTTCTGATCATGTTGTGTGTGCCACCGGTGAATGTCAAAACTATGCGCAGATTTTAACGCCCACTCAAATGCAACGTTATACAAAAGCCATTTCCAACTATGCGGATGTTACCGAAATTATTACACGTGATGAATGCACGGCAGCAGAAAAAAACAAATCAGCAACCACTAAAACCTATGTGTTTAAAGCGGATAGCGTAAGAGATTTTGCTTGGGGTTCTTCACGTAAGTTTATGTGGGACGTGATGCCTGTTAAAGTAGAAGGTAAGAAAGTGCTGTGTATGAGTTTTTACGGAAAAGAAGCTTACGGTTTATATAGAAAGTATTCTACAAAAACAGTGGCGCACACCATTAAAACGTATTCGAAATACACAACTGCTTATACCTATCCCGTAGCGCAAAGTATTGAAGCTGCTCAAGGCATGGAGTACCCGATGATTTGTTTTAATTTCGGAAGAACCGAAAAAGACGGCACTTATACTGAGGCCACTAAATATGGAATGATTGGTGTAATTATTCATGAAGTTGGACATAATTTCTTTCCAATGATTATCAATAGCGACGAACGTCAATGGAGTTGGATGGATGAAGGATTAAACACATTTGTGCAATTTTTAACGGAGCAAGAATTTGATAACAATTACCCATCCAATCGTGGACCTGCCTATAAAATGGTTGATTATCTAAAGTTGCCAAAAGATCAGTTAGAACCAATTATGACCAATAGTGAAAACATCATTCAATTTGGTCCAAATGCATATGGTAAACCTTGCACGGCTTTAAATATGCTTCGTGAAACTATTATGGGACGTGAGTTATTTGATTTTGCATTTAAACAATATTGTAATCGTTGGGCTTTTAAACATCCTGAACCAGCAGATTTTTTTAGATCAATGGAAGATGCCAGCGCGGTTGATTTAGATTGGTTTTGGAGAGCTTGGTTTTTTGATACGGAGCCAGTGGATATTGCTTTAGATTCTGTTAAAGCCTATACGTTTATTAATAATCAGAAAGTGCCAACAAAGTTGGATACGATTCGCATGTATCCTAAACCAAAAGACATAGAATACATTTCACGATTAAGAAATAAAGAAGAAGGTATGAAGTTTTTGGTTGATGTAGATACAACCTTACGTGACTTTTATTTTCATTACAAGCCAGAAGTTAGAACAGCTCTTGAAAAGAGACCAATCAATCGTTTTCAAAATTTAGAAGCAGTGAGCGATTCTTCTTTTGTAAGCATCAAAGACAAATTCGTATACGAATTATTTTTCGCAAACAAAGGTGGTTGCGTTAGTCCTTTAATCATCCAATGGAATTATAAAGATGGAACATCCGACATTGATAGAATTAATGCTTATGTATGGCGTAAAAATGAAAAGTATGTGGTGAAATCTTTTTCGAAAAACAAAGAAGTTGCATCCGTACAAATAGATCCGTATAAGGAGACCGCTGACATTGACGAAAAAAATAATACATGGAATATAAAGGAAACACCAAGCCGTTTTGATGTCTTTAAATCTAAATCTGTTGGTCGTGGGCAAAGCGTTGGTGGAAATCCAATGCAACAACAAAAAACGAAATAGTATTATTTAAAAACTACATGCAGATTTTAAAAATCAGGTGGTATCAGATTAAAAGAGATCTTGGAATTTTAGTTGTTCCGATTGTATTTGGTTTATTTGTTTTATCTTTTTTTGCATTCAATCACGAGAAGCAAATTGGTCATTATGTGGCGATGGCTATTGTTTATTTGTTTTATCATTTTCATAAAACAAGAACAGATATTTCATTTGCTGAAAAACATTTCATTCATCCCAAGCAGCAATTTATAATCGAGTATCAATTAGCTGCTTTGCCTATTACGTCAGCATGTTTGTTTTCTGCTTATTGGTATAGCTTCTTCTTGATTCATTTAGCATTAATCGGTATTCCATTCATAACCATTAAAGCTATGAAACCTGCTAAATTTATGCTCATTTCAAAATGGTTAAAAACAGATTTCGTTTTTATTTCTGGCATTCGAAAACATTTTTTTTCATTGCTCATTTTAATCATAGTATCATTTATACTAAGTTTTGTAAAACTGTTTCCGCTAATTACTTTATTTTTAGTTAATTCCATCATGTATAGTTTTTACGATACGAATGAAAGTGTTCAGCTTTTACAAAGTTCTAAAGTAACGCCTAAGCAACATGTAAATCAAGTGTTTTGGTCTGGCGCCATTAAGTTAATTGCTATAAATGTGCCGGTTTTATGTATTAATACGTTGTTTCATTTCGACCTACTTTTTTTTAATGTATTTTTTCTAGCCTACTCATTATTGATGCTATCAACAGTTATTTCATTAAAGTATGCAGCTTATTCATATCATTCGGGCTCAACTAAATTCCAGGTTAAATTAATGATTATGAGCTTGGGATTAGTGATGCCTTATTTATTACCAATTGCCATTCTATTTTATTACCAATCTAAAACAGACGCTGTCAAAAATTTAAAAATATATTTAGATGATTTCAATTAAGGATTTAACCTTTTCATACAACACTAAACCTGTTTTAGAAAACATGACCATAGATTTTGAAGAAAATGTTGTGCATGGCATCGTTGGATTGAATGGGAGTGGGAAAACAACTTTTTTTAATCTGTTAACTGGATTTTTAGCGGCTGATAAAGGTTCTATTACGAATAATGGAAAGTCAATTAAGAAGCAAGACATCGCATACATCGATGCTGAATCTTTTTTTTATCCAAAAATTACGGCTCAAGAATTTTTGTCGGTTTTTCCGATGACGAATGTAAACTATAATGAAACAGAACTTGCCACATTATTTAGTTTGCCATTGGATGAGTTTATCGAAAATTATTCAACGGGTATGAAAAAGAAATTGCTTATTCTATCGCAATTAAAACAAGATAAACATATTTTTGTTTTTGATGAGCCCTTTAATGGCTTAGATATGGAATCGAATAAGGCATTACAAATCATCATTGAGATTTTGAATAGAAAACAAAAAACAATTTTCATCGCTTCACATATCATAGAACCATTGTATACCATTTGTCAAAAAATTCATCACCTTAATCATAAAACGATTTATAAATCGTATTTACCAAATGAGTATAACGTATTAGACCATGAGGTTTTTGGGGAGTTGACAGATCAGCTTAAACAAAGTTTGAATCGCTCCATCTAGTGAGATTGATTTTATTGATTCAACTGAATTAGACAATTCATATTTAATGCAACACATAAAAAAAGCCCCTTTAAATGGGGCTTTCTTATTGAAAAAGAAAATGATTTAATCTTTTATGAATTTCTTTGTGATGATTCTTTCTCCATCATTTGCTTGAATGAAGTACACACCTTTGATTAATGAACTGACATTAATGGTTGTTTGATTAGAATAATTAGCATCTAATGATAATACTATTTTACCAAGTGCATCAATAACCGAAACCTTTCCTAAATGATTATCATTTGAAATAAATAATTCCGAACTTACTGGATTGGGTGCTATGTAAAAATTGTTTGATAAGTTAGAAGCCGTTATACCAGTTGATAATGGTGGATTTACAGTTAAAATCCAATTCATTGATACAGGAGGTACTGGGCCAAGCGGAGAGACGATAGTCGCATTTGCTACAACTGTATACGTGCCCGTTGTTCCAACTGCTGGTGTTCCAGCTATGCGAATGCATCCATTAGATCCACCTACAATAACTCCTGACGTTGGATTGACTGAATAACTTAATCCAGTTGGTAAACCAGTAACAGACGTAATATTCGCAAATGAAACAGTTACACCACCAAAAGCTGAGGCAATACTAACTTGTATTGTTGTACTATATACTGAAGATACCGTTGCATTTGGCAAGTTTGCACCGTTGCTTGGTGTTGAACAATAACCTGTTGCTGCTGTTGAACAACCCGGAACGATTGCACATTGAGCAGATAATTGAGATAAACTGCTAAGTAAAACAGCAGCAAATAGTAATGTTTTTTTCATATAAATGTGTTTAAATTTTATCTAATTTAAGAATTAAAAATTAGTTCAGCAAATAGTAAAATTGATAGAACAGCATTACTCTTTATTTTTACTATCCATAATAATAGTAACAGGTCCGTCATTTATTAAGGAAACTTTCATGTCTGCCCCAAAAACTCCTGTTTTTATAGGTTTTTCAAGCATTAAAGAAAGTTGTTGGATGCAATACTCATATAACGGAATCGCTATGTCTGGTTTTGCAGATTTGATAAAAGAAGGTCGGTTGCCTTTTTTAGTTGAAGCAAACAAAGTGAATTGTGATACTAATAATATATCACCATTCATATCTTTCAACGAAAGATTCATTTTATGTTCGGTATCTGAAAAAATGCGTAAGCCAATTAATTTTTGACATAGCCAATCAGCGTCTTCTGTTGTATCTAATTCTTCAACGCCCATTAAAATCAATAAACCAGCTTGTATGCTTGAATGTATGGTATTATCAATAGTAACTGATGCTTCAGATACACGTTGAATAACAAATCGCATGACCCTTATTTTTTGTATTTAGAAATACCAGTATCAAGCCACTTGATGTACTCTGTTATACTTGGATCATAACCTCTTACAGGCGTTAACAGTTTTTCATTGCTGTCCACTAACACATATAACGGTTGCGTGCTAGAACCGTAAATGGTTTCTTCAAGGTATTTATATTTATCACCTATATCAGTTATATCGCGCTCTTTGCCATACCATTGTACTTTCATATAATCTTTTGGATCTAACGCTCTCTTGTCATCAACATATAAAGAAACTAATACCACATCATTATTTAATCGCTTCGTTACTTCGTGGTCAGGCCATACGTAATCTTCCGTTTTTCTGCAATTAGCACAGGCATGACCTGTGAAATCAATTAATAAAGGCTTCCCAACTTTTTTTGCGTATGCTAAAGCGTGTTCGTAATCATTTTTGAAATGAATAATTCCATTTTTATTTACCTCCATATATTTTTCAAACTCAGCATCTTTAGGAACTGCAGGTGTATTTGTATTTCCAGCTGAACCTCCAAACCCATGTGGTGATTCCGAATATTCTAATGGAGGTAAAATACCACTAAATAATTTCAATGGAGCGCCCCATAAACCTGGTATTAAATACATGCAAACAAAAAATGAAGTTAAGGCTACAAATAATCTTCCAACCGATACATATTTCACATCGCTATCGTGTGAGGTTTTAAATACACCTATTAAATAAAAAGATAAGAATGCAAAAATGGCAATCCAAATTCCGACAAACACTTCGCGTGTTAAGATTCCTGCTTGAACAACTAAATCGGCATTAGATGCAAATTTTAAGGCTAAGGCAAGTTCTAAAAAACCTAAGGTTACTTTCACTGTATTTAACCAACCACCCGATTGAGGTAATGAATTTAACCAACCTGGGAACGCTGCAAATAAACCAAATGGTAAGGCTAATGCTAAAGCAAAACCAAACATGCCCCAAAAAGGCCCTGAAATACTTGTTGCGGCTTCTACTAAGAGTGTTCCAATGATTGGTCCAGTGCAAGAAAACGATACCAACACAAGGGTAAATGCCATGAAGAAAATACCAACGTATCCGCCTTTGTCAGATTTTGCATCTATTTTATTGACGAAGGAACTTGGTAATGTAATTTCAAAGGCACCTAAAAATGACATAGCGAAAATTAGAAGCAATAAAAAGAATGCTAAATTGAACCATACATTAGTTGAAAGAGAATGTAAAGCACCAGCACCAAATATAAGCGTAACGCCCAATCCTAAGGCAACATATAATATGATGATAGAAATAGCAAATAAAAACGCGTTTTTAATTCCTTGAGCTTTTGTTTTACTTTGTTTGGTAAAAAAACTCACATTCATTGGTATCATTGGAAAAACACAAGGCGTTAATAAGGCCGTTAACCCACCTAAAAATCCAGCTAAAAAGATAGCCCACCATGCTTTGTTTTCTGTTTCTTTTTCAACCTCTACAATATCAGAATGTAAATTTGTTTCAGTCAATGTAGTTGTGCTTGTCGCTTGCTTAGATGTGTCTAAAGATGTTAAAGAGTCTGAAGGTTGATTCGTTTCTGTTCCAACTGAAATCAAGGCGTTCTCGCTTGTCGTTAAACATTCTGCACTTCCTGTTAAGTTAAACTCGAAATTATCAGCTGGTGGAAAAATACATTTTTCTTCTGTACAAGCTTGATATTCATATTTACCTTTTACACTTAATTTTTTATCAGTTAATATTCTTACGCGTTGTGTAAACGTTGCAGTGTGTTTAAAATATTCAACATTCATTTCAAATACTTTATCAAACTCTTTTAATGGCGCGCCTTGTTTTACCTTACCAACTAACTCATATTCTTTTGATTTTGTAAATGTAAACACAGTTGGATTTGGACCATCATCTGCTAATTTGTTTAGTGAATACATATGCCAAGGCTCATCAATGCTAGCAGTAAATATTAAATCATATTCACAGGCTGAAACTTTTTTGTTGGATAGTTTAATATGAACAGGATTATCTTGCGCTTGAATTAACGTTGAACTTATGAAAAACAGTAAGATAAAGTGTTTAATTTTTGTAAGCATAATGAAAGTTTATTTGAGATAAAAGTAAAGTTAATTTTTAAGTTTTGGCTATCATTTCCATAAAAGAAATTTGTATTATTTGAATCCTAAACCAATCCCATTGTTTCTTCTTATTATTTAAGGATTAATTGCCATTTGAAGCTTAATGGTTTTAGGCGGTAAACATTGCATGTCATTACAAGTCATGTATTCTAAAGTAATGTCAATAATAAATGGCTGCTTTGTATGACATGTTATTTTTTGAGTAAATACGGCTTCCTTTTCAAACACAAAAACTTTTGCATCAAACGCTTTTACAAATTCTTCATGAGCGTTAGTTTCTTCTACCTTACCAACGAGTGTAAAATTTGAATGTGGGGTAATTGAAAATGATGTTGGTATTGGGCCAGCATCCGTCGGTCGTTGAGAATATATGTGCCAATTTTTTTCTATGCTTGCAGTTAGTGTTATTTGACCTTCGTTTAAAGTAGTAGGTGTATAAATAGCCTTCCAAGTAATTGGATTTAATGTGGCTTGTTGACTGTAACTTAATACAGATACTAATAGACTTAATAAGCTAATTATATACTTCATGATTTTTAAATTTAAGTGAAAATAGGAATAATTTTATAACTGATATCGAATTTGATTTGTAAAAAATGTTAAGTCAAAAGGACAGATTTTATGATTATTATCAGACAAACAGTCGGTATCAGTCATTATTTTTCGGAAAAAATAGCGTTAATTTTACATTGGATTATAGTTTGAGTGAGTGTTTAAAACAATAGCACTGCAATAAAACAAAACACATAACCATTAACTAAGAAAAACAAATCATATGAATTTTGATAATTTCACCATCCAGTCTCAACAAGCCATTCAGCAAGCCATTCAAGTGGCAACGGCTAATGGCAACCAAGCCATAGAAAACGGACACATTCTAAAATCTATTTTAGAAGTAGATGAAAATGTGACACCATTTATTTTAAAGAAAATTGGAATTAACCAAACTAATTTTTCAAAAACCGTTGAAGCCATCGTTCAGTCTTACCCAAAAGTAAGTGGCGGACAACCTTATTTGTCGAACAACGCTAATCAAACGATTGCAAAAGCAACAAATTATTTAAAAGAATTTAAAGACGAGTATATTACTATTGAACTTTTATTATTAGGTATTTTAGGTTCAAATGATTCTGTTTCACAATTATTGAAAGATAATGGCATGACAGAAAAAAATTTGAAAGCAACCATTCTTGAATTAAGAAAAGGCTCAACCGTTACGAGTCAATCTCAAGAGGAAACGTATAATGCCTTAAATAAATACGCGATCAATTTAAATACACAAGCTCGCAATGGCAAGCTTGATCCTGTTATTGGAAGAGATGAAGAAATTCGTCGTGTGTTACAAATTTTATCGCGTCGTACAAAAAACAATCCTATTTTAGTTGGTGAGCCAGGTGTTGGTAAAACAGCCATTGCCGAAGGCTTAGCGCATCGTATCATTGCTGGTGATGTGCCAGAAAATTTAAAAAGTAAACAAGTTTTTTCATTAGATATGGCAGCCTTAATTGCTGGCGCAAAATATAAAGGAGAATTTGAAGAGCGTTTAAAATCTGTTGTGAAGGAAGTGATAGGAAGTAATGGCGATGTTGTGTTGTTCATTGATGAAATTCATACCTTGGTAGGAGCCGGCGGTGGAGGCGATGGAGCCATGGACGCTGCTAATATTTTGAAACCAGCCTTAGCACGTGGAGAGTTAAGAGCCATTGGTGCAACGACCTTAAATGAATATCAAAAATATTTTGAAAAAGATAAAGCCTTAGAACGTCGATTTCAAAAGGTAATGGTAGATGAACCATCTTCTGAAGATGCGATTTCCATTTTACGCGGTATTAAAGAAAAATACGAAGCGCATCATAAAGTGCGTATTAAAGATGAAGCAATTATCGCTGCTGTTGAATTATCTCAACGCTATATCAGCGATCGTTTTTTACCAGATAAAGCCATTGATTTAATGGATGAAGCGGCTTCTAAATTGCGCATGCAAATTAATTCTATGCCGATTGAGTTAGATGAATTAGAGCGTAAAATTATGCAACTCGAAATTGAGCGTGAAGCCATGAAGCGAGAAGAAGAGGATGCGAAAGTTGATTTATTAAATAAAGAATTAGCTGATTTAAATGATAAGCGTATGGCGCTAAAAGCAAAATGGCAAAGTGAAAAAGAAGCTATTGAAGGTGTGCAAAAAGTAAAGGCTGACATTGAACATTATAAACAAGAGGCTTCAAACTATGAGAAACAAGGGGATTTTGGAAAGGTAGCAGAAATTCGTTATGGTAAAATACAAGAAGCTGAAGCCTTATTAATTTCTTTAGAAGATAAATTAAGTGAGGCAAAAGCCAATGGTTCACAATTATTAAAAGAAGAAGTTGATAGTGAAGATATTGCTGATGTGATTAGCGCTTGGACAGGCATTCCCGTTTCTAAAATGTTACAAAGTGATAAACAAAAATTATTGGCATTAGAGGAAGAATTGCACAAACGAGTGGTTGGACAGCAAACTGCCATTGAAGCTATCTCAGATGCCGTGAGAAGAAGTAGAGCGGGTTTACAAGATAATAAAAAACCAATTGGCTCATTTATTTTCTTGGGAACAACTGGTGTTGGTAAAACAGAATTAGCAAAGGCATTAGCTGATTATTTATTTAATAATGAAAATGCAATGACGCGTATTGATATGAGTGAATATCAGGAGCGACATGCCGTTAGTCGATTAATTGGTGCACCTCCAGGATACGTTGGTTTTGATGAAGGTGGACAATTGACAGAAGCTGTTAGACGCAGACCATACAGTGTTATCTTGTTAGATGAAATTGAAAAAGCGCATCCAGATGTTTTTAATATTTTATTACAAGTGTTGGATGATGGCCGATTAACTGATAATAAAGGAAGAACGGTTAATTTTAAAAATACCATCATTATTATGACATCAAATATTGGTTCGCATATCATTCAAGAAAATTTTGATATGTTAACTGAATTAAATAAAGACGAAATTTTAGCAAAAACAAAAGTCGAGGTTTTTGATTTATTAAAGAAGTCTGTTCGACCTGAATTTTTAAATAGAATTGATGAAGTCATTATGTTTGAACCACTAACAAGAGATGACGTACATAATATTGTCAAAATTCAATTTGAACAAATCGCAAAACGTTTAGCTGAGCAACACCTTACTATTTCAGCCACTGACGATGCCATTGATTGGTTGGCGCAATTAGGTTACGATCCGCAATATGGTGCTCGTCCAGTAAAACGTGTTTTGCAAAAACAAGTATTGAACGAATTGTCCAAACAAATTTTGGCGGATAAAGTTGATCAATTAAAAGAAATCATTGTGGATGTTTTTGATAAACAAATTGTGTTTAGAAATTAAAACTTAATCCAACTCAACACAATTTACTGAGTTATGATTGATTAATAAAAGATAGTGTTTATCATTTTTATACAAATCTAAGACTAGTGGTCGCTCAGTTGTGTTGTTATATTGTTTAATTAATTTTCCTTCGCTGCTAATTATATCTGTTTTCAGTTCAGTTTTATTAAATCCGATAAACACTGATTTTGTTGACGTTTTTAAGCATTCTACATGATCGTAAACTGCTTGTTCGTTACTATATTCAATGAGTTTGTTGGACAAAAGATCGTAGCCGTAAAAGGCAGTACTACCATAACAAATTAAATCTTTTTGAGTATCATCGTTTATGAAAGTGAAGGTTGTTTGAAATCCTTGTATATCATTGCCTAGTTTTTGCGTTTCTTTTTTATCTGTAAATGAAATTTTATGTAGTTGTTTGTTTTCATCGTCTACATAAGTCAATTTTGTGTTTTCTATGTTTGTTCCTTCTTGTATGTATAAATGATTTAAGTTTTTGATGGTTTTATTTTTAAAGTTTATGCGCCCTAACCCTTTTCTACTAAACGCATAGATGTTGCCATTGACATCAACTGTCATTAAATAATCACTGAGGCCTACTTTTACATAAGAAATAGGGAGTTCAACTCGATGATTTGTTTGAAAAGGAGTGTAACCCACTGTTTTCAATCCCTTTAAACTATAGTTGTATATTTTTTTATCGGCACATGCAATAAAAATTCGATAATCTTTGTTGTTGTCGTAATCTAATAAAGTGATTGGAGAGGTAATATCTTGAGGTGCTTTTATTGGAAAACCTTCCACATCTTTTCCTGTTCTATCAATAATATGAATATGATTTTTAGTATTAAAGAGTAATTGAAGTTTTTCGTTTTTAAACATATCCACTGTATAGATAGCAGAAAGAATCGGCTCTGATAATTTCTTTTTCCAAATTAAATTACCAGTTGAATTAATTAAAAATAAGGTATGGTTATTGTCTTGAAAAACAATTTCATGTTCTTGCGTTGCATGATTCGTGAATTGATAAAGTTGTTTAATGTTGCTTGAATCCGCTTTAAAAGACCATAAATAATTTGTTGTGTTTAGTGTATTTGGTTTGTTATTTTCTTTGATTAAGTTTATTCTGATTTGCATCAATGATTTTGCGTGACTAGCAATAAATGAAACATGTGTATACGGATGCTCCTTAAGGTTTAATTTATCCGTATTTACGAGCGATTTCAGTTTGTTATTTTTTAAGTGTTCGCTATGTTCGTAGTACATATAATTGCAGTCTACCAACAAGTTATTGGAAGCGTAATTCATAAATACAGAATTTTTTAAAAGTGTGTTATTTATATTTATAGCATTTAAATAGCTGTTTAGCATTTCTTCGTTCGAACAAAACGCAATCGTGTTTTTTGAAATACCAACAAATGTATGTGCATTGTCTTTTTGAATCCATGAAAACAAATTCGTGTAATCTTCTTTTAATTTAAAAATAGAAACATCTCCAGTTACAAAAACACTGTCTGAAATCAAATGAAATAGTGTTTTGTTTTTTTCTGAATCGTTTGTTTTTAATAAACTTAAAGATTGAATAGTTTGATTCACTTCGTAGTTTGCCGATATCATGCCATTTTCAAGGGTATTTAAAAATTCTGTTTTGATGTCATACAAAGCAGTATCGTTTAATTCAGTCCATATTTCTTTGTGCGAACCGAATACTAAATTTGAATGAAACAAAACAGGATTGCTAATTGAAATGGCAGAAAATGAAACGGGATGATTAGGTAATTCAGAATAAAAATTAATAGTATGTGGTTTTTGATTAGCAAGAGAATGAAAAATAGTGGTTGTGTCTGTCTCTGTATAACCACTGAACGAAAGCTGATTTAATTGAAAATCGGTTGCGTAAATAGAAGGTTTATTTAGTAAATCTGAATTAAATAGTCCAGTTGATGTTGTGTTTAGGAACACAGAAGTTTTTTGCTTACCGTTTGTATTTAATAGATTTAAGTAAGGTTTATGAAACGCCAACGATTCTTCTTTTTTTAAATTAACCTGTGTTTCAATGGTTTTTAAATCATCACTCACATAAACAATTCCGTCTTTTAGACAGATCATCCATTTTTGTCCGTGAATTATTTTATAATAACATAAGAGCTTTGGTGTTGATTTATCCTCTGTTAATTGTGTTTTAAAAAAACTGGTTAAATACGTTTCGTTGTTTGCTTCTTTTAATTTAAACTGAATTAAATAGCTTGTTTTAGTTGATTGAAGATAAGAACTGAAATATAATTTATTATGATCTAAGATGGATTTAAGTTCTTTGTTTGCTGTTATTAATAAATCAAAATAAGACAGGTTATTTTCTGCTACTTTTATTAATGAATCTTCTGAAAGGCTATTCCAGATTAAATTTTGTCTTATTAATTGATTGATTAAATCAGAATAATTGTCTGTTTCAATCAAGCAGGTAGTGTTTGCCGAAATATGCTCTAAAATAGTTGAATGAGGTTCTTTACTTTCTTTCAATTTAAAATAGCCCCAAATAGCAACTGCTAAAGAGATTGATAAAAAGAGGTAAAAGACTATTTTTTTGAAAAAATCCACAATCTAAATTACATGTAATTAGTGAGTGAGTTTTAGCATTTTTAATGGAGTTATTAAACTTTCGTTGTGAATTGGAAAGTTGTTTATGAGTTTTGAAATAGGATAAATATTAGGATTATTTAGGAAACTCATCAGGGTTATTTTTTCTACATTTGTTGGATCATATTTGATTATGGAAAAAAATAAAGAGATAGTACTTGATGATACGCAATGGGAAATTATTGAGGCATTAGAATCCATTGCGAATCAATGTATTTATAAAGGAAAAGAGGTATCTAAAGCTAGGGCTATTTTAAAATCTGTTTATCAAAATAAACACGAATCTGAAAATCCGCATGAACATTCTTAAAGTTCTAACTGTTTGAGTTGATATTGCGTAACTACTTTTGCACCAAATTTTACTTTCCAATAGTTTGCTAAGTATTCTTGTTCTGTTTGTGATGGGGTAGGGATGAGTATTAATTTCGTTTTACGGAGCTCGTGCATATCCATTAGTGTGCTATAACCACTCCTACAAATAATGGTATCTGCAAGTGTGATTAATTGAGAAAGTGTTTCTGCATCTGGTAAATCATAAGGCGTTATGTGATTTAAAATCTTCGTTTTTAAAGTTTGATTGGTTCCCCTTACTAACGCTATTTTTTTATTTGTTTTATTTGCAATATCAATCAAAGCGCTTTCAAGATTGGTTCTTTGTGGCTCAGGACCTGATAATAAAAACAAATAGTCGATGCTTATTTCTTTCAAAATGTTTTTTTCTAAACGAGATAAAGGACCAATGTAAGTAGGATGTTTTATTGGACTTGCATGCGATAAATTACCTGCTAAAGATTGCTCTTCGTTTTCATAATCTGGAATCCAAACCGCATCGTAGTGTTTCATATAGGCCTGATGAATGCTGTTTGCTAATTTTGAAAAAATACCTGCTTGAATATGTAATTGATGCGTTATGTAAATACTTTCAACGGCTGAATGATAAAGTCCTAAACGATTGTCGCTAATGACTAAATCAATTTTATTCTCAGATACTATTTGTTTTAATTGAGTGTTTTCTTTTTTTATGACGCATTTAATTCTCCAATAATTTAGCATTAACAGCAGTAGTATAGGTAATCGTTTTGAGTAAGAAATACCATAAGGTTCTATCTGTATTCTTTTTAGTTGAGGAAACTCATTGTCGAAGATTAATTGCGTTAGTGGAGTGATTCCTAAAATGATGGTGTTATGGATACTTAATTTTTTTATTAATGGCACGCAACGTGTCGCATGCCCTAATCCCCAATCTAATGGAGCAATAAATATGATTTTATTTTTATACACAATTTAAAAATTAAAATTAATCAAAATAAATTAATGACTAAATTTATCCTGTGATTGAGCATTTTTCGGATCATATCCAAAGCATATTAAAAACATTACCCGAATCTTCGGGTGTTTATCGGTATTACGATATGGATAACAATTTGTTATATGTTGGAAAAGCCAAAAATTTAAAGAAACGCGTGAGTTCCTATTTTACTAAAGAACACGATACATTTAGACTTCGGTTAATGGTTAAAAAAATTGTAGACATCCAAACTGTAAAAGTGGATACAGAAATGGATGCACTGATTTTGGAAAACAATTTAATTAAAAGTTTGACACCAAAGTACAACATCATGTTGCGTGATGATAAAACGTATCCATGGATTGTTATTAAAAACGAGCCATTCCCAAGAGTCTTTCAAACGAGGCAATTAAAAAAAGATAATGACGAATATTATGGACCGTTTCCATCATCTTCAACCATGTTTTTGTTATTAGATTTAATTAAAAATTTATATCCGTTACGTTCATGCACGTTAGATTTATCGGAAGAACAAATTAATAAAAAAAAATACACGGCTTGTTTAGAATTTCAAATTGGTAAATGCAAAGCACCTTGTGTGAGTAAGCAATCTTTTGATGAGTATGATTCGAGCATCAAGCACATTCGACAAATTATTAAAGGTGATATCAATTTTG
>CANLAV010000046.1 GCA_947487905.1 Bacteroidota bacterium
GGTAACTATCTTTGGCCGTATTGAAAGCAGGACCAGCAATATCAAAATGCATATAAGGATAGTTGGTAAATTTTTCTAAAAACTTTCCCGCTGTGATTGCGCCGCCATAAGGACCTCCAAGGTTTTTCTGGTCAGCAATGTCTGATTTTAACAATTCAGCATATTCATCCCAAAATGGGAACTCAACTAATCGTTCGTGCATGCGCAGTCCGCTAACCGTTAGTTTCGTTTTTTGCTCGTCAGAGCTTGTTCCCATACTCACAATGCCGTATTGTCCAATAGCTGCTGCTGCTGCGCCTGTTAATGTTGATAATTCAATAGCCATTTCAGGATTATAACGTTTTGCAAAATGTAATGCATCGGCCAAAATCATTCTACCTTCTGCATCTGAATTCAGCATTTCTACTGTGCTTCCGTCCATCATTGTTATAATGTCACCTGGTGCAAAGGCGTTAAATCCAGGTCTATTATCGGTCGCAGGAACTAAAGCAATAACGTGAACATTTAATTTTGCTTTTGCAATGGCATACAGTGTGCAACTTACAGCTGCAGCGCCCGCCATCTCACACTTCATTAAGTCCATACTATTAGCAGTTGGTTTCAAACTAAGTCCGCCAGTATCATACACAACACCTTTTCCTACTAAAACAAACGGCTTTTTATTTTTAGCATTTTTTGGTTTGTACTCCATAATAGTAAATGTTGGTTCATCAACACTTCCTTGATTTACAGCCAACAAACCACCCATCTTTAATTGTTTAATTTTTGATTTATTACAAACATCTACTTTAAAGCCCGCTTCTTTTCCCATTTCTTTAAAAGATTGAGAAAGTTGAATCGCGTTTAAATAGTTTACAGGTTCATTAACTAAATCTCTTGCTTTTAAGGTTGCATCAATGGCGATAGAAGCATTTATAATGTGCTGTTGATTTACTTTTGTATCAATGATAGAAATAGACTTTAACGTATTTCCTTTTTTAGACACACTTGGTTTATGCTTTGTAAATTGGTAATTTCCAAGTGCTATTCCTTCAGCCAAAGCCAACGAATAGTCAACCTCTGCTGTTTCATTAATAATGCAAATAGAATCTCTTTTATCTTCGTTAAGGGCATCAGATAAAGTCGCGCCATGCTTTCGAAGTATTTCTAAGTTTAAATAATGATTTTTAACATGATCAATTAGAATGACTGAAAGGGTGCGATTCAAAGCATTTATAGTAATCGCTTTCTTCTCATTTTTTTTAATTTCATTTAAAATATAATCCGTTTGCTCTCTTGTGAAAGCGTAACTTGAATTTACTTTAAATGTTTTACAAATAATTACTAAACTATCTTTAGTAGTTGAACTGTTTTTTTTTGAAATAGTTGTCTTCATATATTAATGCGAATTTACTTTATTCAAGGCACAAATACAATATAAAAAACAAACTGTTAAATCAACCTTAAGAAAAACTAATTACCGAATTCGCTTATAAATTTAATTCGCATTAAACGAACTTCCTCTTCGCTGTATTCATCTTCACCTAGTTCTTTCAATACAGATTGAATATCATCCGTCTCCGATTCTCGCAGGCATTCATAGATATCATCTTTTTTATCCTCATCAATCACTTGATCGATGTAATAATTAATATTTACTTTAGTTCCAGACGTAACAATGGTTTCAATTTCGGTTAATAAATCATTCATTTTTAGATTCTTGTTTTTAGCCATATCCTCCAAGCTAATTTTTCTATCTATGTTTTGAATGATAAATACTTTTAGACCCGATTTATTGACGACTGATTTGATAACAAAATCAATTGGTCGCTCAATGTCATTATCCTCGACGTATTTTTTAATTATTTCTAAAAACGCTTTACCATACTTAGCTGCTTTTCCTGCTCCAACACCAGTAATTTTAGTCATTTCTTCCATGTTTAATGGATACTGAATCGCCATTTCTTCTAATGACGTTTCTTGAAAAATAACGTAAGGAGGTAAATTAGTTTGCTTGGCAATTTTTTTAGTCAAGTCTTTTAACATAGTATATAGTACTTCGTCGGCGCCGCCGCCTTTACTTGCTATATGCTCGTCATCAATATCACTTTCTGCATTACTAAAATCATTATCATGCGTAAACTTGATGCTTTCAGGGCTTTTAAAAAATGCTTTTCCTTTATCTGTAATTTTTACAATACCGTAATTTTCTATGTCTTTTGAAAAATAACCGTAAACTAAGGCTTGACGTAACACGGCATTCCAAAATTTATCATCCTTATCATGATCAACGCCCTCGCCCCATGTTTTTAATTCATTGTGTTTATATGATTTTCCTGTTGCTGTTAAATTACCCATTAGTAAATTAATGATGTCTTTAACTTTATGTTTCTCTTTAGTTTCTTTGACGGCTTTAATTGCTAAAAGTAAATCATCTTGCGCTTCAAACTTTTGTTTTGGATGACGACAATTATCGCACATTTCATTACACTTTACTTCGTTAAATTCTTCGCCAAAATAATGTAAAATGAACTTTCTTCTACAAGAGGACGTTTCTGCAAAAGAGGCTGTTTCAGAAAGCATTTGTTTTCCAATTTCCTGTTCATTAACAGGTTTATCTTTCATGAATTTTTCAAGTTTCATGATGTCATCATAACTATAAAACGTCACGCAATTCCCTTCGCCTCCATCTCTTCCTGCTCTTCCTGTTTCTTGGTAATACCCTTCTAATGATTTTGGAATATCGTGATGAATTACAAAGCGAACATCGGGCTTATCAATACCCATTCCAAAAGCGATGGTTGCCACAATCACATCAATGTCTTCCATCAAAAAACCATCCTGTGTTTTAGCTCTTTCTTTAGCATCAAGACCTGCGTGGTATGGGGCCGCTTTAACACCATTAACAATAAGAGCTTGTGCTACCTCTTCTACTTTTTTTCTACTCAAACAATAAACAATTCCAGATTTTCCTGCGTTTTGTTTAGCGTACTTCACAATTTCTTTAATCACATCTTTTTTTGCACGTACCTCATAATAAAGATTATCGCGATTAAAAGAGGACTTAAATAATTTAGCATCCTGCATTCCTAAATTCTTCTGAATATCTTGTTGAACTTTTGGAGTTGCTGTTGCTGTAAGTGCCATCACGGGAACGGAACCTAATTTTTCAATAATTGGACGTAAACGTCTGTATTCAGGTCTAAAATCATGGCCCCATTCTGAGATACAATGCGCTTCATCAATCGCAAAAAATGAAATTTTAAACTCAGAAAAAAAAGCCACATTATCTTCTTTATTAAGTGTTTCTGGGGCTACATACAATAACTTTGTTTTTCCTGAAAGAACGTCGTTTTTGACAGTTGCAATTTCAGCCTTATTTAAAGATGAATTTAAAAAATGTGCGATGCTATTCTCTTTTCCAAAAACTCTAATGGCATCTACTTGATTTTTCATTAAAGCTATGAGTGGGGATACAATAATGGCAGTTCCTTCACTCATGATGGCTGGCAATTGATAACATAATGATTTACCACCACCAGTTGGCATAATTACAAACGTATCTTGCTTATTGAGGATATTATTAATGATAGCTTCTTGAGTTCCCTTGAAGCCATTAAATCCAAAAAAATCTTTTAATGGTTTATGTAAGTTATGTGTTTCAACTTCTGTAAGCATTGTATTGTTGATTAAAAAGTATATTTAAGTGAGTAAGGCTTTTTTAACTGGAGCACTATAAAGATATAACAATTATTTCACACAAAGCAAAACTATTTTAGTTTTACTTTATGTTTTAGACCAATTAGACTTTAATAATGATTTATATTCATAATCAAAGGATTTAAATTATCATGGAGTAAATTGTATTTTACACTTATTTATTTTTAATATTTATATTTACCTCGTATGTTTAAAATTCCTAATTATATACTTGCTTTTTCAAGCGCATTATTGCTTAGTGCAAGTTGGCTAACACCTTTCACATTTCTCATTTTTTTTGCCTTTGTACCATTATTTGTTTTGGAAGATGCTATTTATAATTCATCTACTATTAAACGAAAAAAATTAAAGATTATTGGACTAATTTATTTAGCCTTTTTTATTTGGAACACCTTAGTAACTTGGTGGATTAGCTACGCTTCATTTGGCGGGGCAGCAATGGCAATCATTAGCAACTCTGCATTTATGTGTATTATTTTTATGCAGTGGCATCACTTAAAAGTTCGTGTAAACAAATCATGGGCTATTTGGCTGATTATTCCTTTGTGGTTAGGTTATGAATATGGTAATACATTATGGGATTTAACCTGGACTTGGCTTACACTTGGTAACGTTTTTGCGTTTTCGCACAATTGGATTCAATGGTACGAATTTACAGGCACTTCAGGAGGGAGTTTGTGGGTGCTAATTGTAAATATTAGTATTTATAATTTGATTCAAAGTAAAACATACTCTTTAAAACATATTCTAAAACCAGTTCTATTTATGATGATACCAATCATCATTTCTTTATTAATTCTTACCTTGAAACAATCAATCTTAAACAAAAGTTCAGCAAAAATACCAAGCTACAAAACACTGATTATTCAGCCAAATGTAGATCCATATAACGAAAAATTTTACTTTGAGCCTGAAGTACAGCTCAGTAATGTTTTAAAACAAATCTCCGAAAAACTGGATAGCACCATTCAATTTTTAGTTTTACCAGAAACGTTTTTAACTGAAAATATTTTTGAAGGAAAGGAAAAAGATTCTTTTTCCATTCAATTTTTAAAAGACAGCATTCTAAAAAAATTTCCGAACATAGTTATTATTACTGGAGCAAGCACGCTTTATGTTTATAAACCAAACGAAACAAAAAGTGCAACTGCCCAAAAATTTAATGACGCCAATGAGTATTACGATTCATTTAATACAGCCATACAATTAAATGATTCCTTGATTTCATTTTATCATAAATCAAAGTTAGTACCAGGTGTTGAACGTATGCCTTTTCCAGCTTTATTAAAACCATTAGAAGGTTTAGCGATTGATTTAGGCGGGACCATTGGCAGTTTGGGCTCACAAGACTATCGAACTGTATTTTATAGCCACAACAAGAAAGTTGGCATTGCACCAGTTATTTGTTATGAAAGTGTTTATTCAGATTACGTTACTCAATATGTTCGTAATGGAGCAAACCTCATTTTTATCATTACCAATGATGGTTGGTGGGAAAACACACCTGGACATCGACAACACCTGGCTTATGCAAGATTAAGAGCGATTGAGACGCGCAGAGAAATTGCTAGATGTGCTAATACAGGGATTTCTTGCTTTATTACACCATTTGGAGAAATTGAGCAAGCTACAACCTATTGGGAAAAAGCAAGTATCATCAAACAAATGACGCCTCAAAATAGTCAAACTTGGTATGTGAAGTATGGCGACCTTATTTCATATTCCGCATCCCTGGCCGCTATATTATTAATTGTATGGAGTCAAATTTTACGCTTTAAGAAGTCTTAAATTTTATTAAATTTGAGCTTTATTTTAATAACACGTTTAATTAATTAATATATTCTATGGAAAAATTTGATGTTACCATTATTGGTTCTGGTCCTGGCGGCTATGTAGCGGCAATTCGTTGTGCTCAATTAGGAATGAAAACTGCTTTAATAGAAAAATACCCAACCCTTGGTGGTACATGCCTTAACGTTGGTTGTATTCCTTCAAAAGCCTTATTGGATTCGTCAGAACATTTTTTTAATGCAGTTAATCACTTTGAGGAACATGGGATAGACATCGCTGCACCTAAAGTAAATTTAAAACAAATGATTGAACGTAAACGTGGTGTTGTAAAAATGACATGTGAAGGAATCAATTATTTAATGAAAAAAAATAAAATTACAGTATTTACAGGTGTTGGTAGTTTTGAATCAAAAACGATTGTAAATATTACAAAAGCAGATGGTACAAAAGAACAAATTGAAACTGTAAAAGCCATTATTGCAACGGGTTCAAAACCTGCTTCATTGCCAGGGATTGAAGTAGACAAAAAACGAATCATTACGTCAACTGAAGCATTAGAAATGACTGAAATTCCTCAACATTTAATCATCATTGGTGGTGGGGTGATTGGGTTAGAATTAGGAAGTGTTTATGCGCGTATTGGTTCTAAAGTTTCTGTAGTAGAATTCATGGATAGGTTAATTCCAGGAATGGATGCGAGCTTGGGTAAAGAATTACAACGTGTTATGAAAAAAGATTTGAAAGTAGATTTTTTCATGAAACACAAAGTAGAAAGCGTTAAAACAAAAGGAAAAGAAGCAACTGTTACAGCTGATAATGGCAAGGGAGAAAAAGTTGAAATAAAGGGAGATTACGTTTTAATGGCTGTAGGTCGTAAACCATATACCGAAGGATTAGGTTTAGAAAACATAGGCGTAAAATTAGATGCTCGAGGACGAGTTGAAGTAGATGCTCATTTAAAAACAAGTGCAGATAATATTTACGCTATTGGAGATGTAGTAGTTGGAGCCATGTTAGCTCATAAGGCCGAAGAAGAAGGTGTATTTGTTGCTGAACAAATAGCTGGACAAAAACCTCACATTGATTATAATTTAATCCCTGGTGTGGTTTATACTTGGCCGGAAGTTGCTGCTGTTGGACAAACAGAAGAACAGTTAAAAGAAAAAGGGATTAAATATAAAGTTGGTTCTTTCCCTTTTAAAGCTAGTGGAAGAGCACGTGCAAGTATGGATACAGATGGATTTGTAAAAGTATTAGCCGACGAAACAACTGATGAAATATTAGGTGTGCATATGATTGGTCCACGCACTGCTGATATGATTGCTGAAGCAGTTGTAGCCATGGAATTTAGAGCAAGTGCTGAAGACATCTCTCGTATAAGTCATGCTCATCCAACATTTACAGAAAGCTTAAAAGAAGCGGCATTAGACGCAACTGGAAAAAGAGCATTACATATTTAATAGTAATTAAAATAAAATTAAAAGGGCTAAAGATTTACTTTAGCCCTTTTTTATTTCTTTAATCTTTTGAATAATCGATCGTATTGTATACTTACAAATTCGTTGCTATGATTTTTTAAAACATAACGATAAGCCGTTTCGGTTAATGTGTCTCTTAAATCTTTACTATTTAATAATTCATTTATGTTGTATGCTAAAGCCTCTGTATCTTTTACATTAGTCAGTAAACCATTTCCATTAACAACTTCTTTCAAACCACCAGCATTTGTTGAAGCTACAGGTACTTTATATAAAAACGCATCAAGCACACTACTTCCTAATCCTTCTTCTTCTGAACTCATTACAAACACATCCATGATTGAAAAAAAATCTTCCACATCTGTTACAAATCCATTTAAAATAAAGTACTCTTGAAGATTTAATTTTTTAATTTCAGTTTCAACTTCTTGCTTTAAAACGCCAGAACCAAAGTGTAAAAAAACAAAATCACTTCGAGTTAAAGACAATTGATGTATGGCTCTAACGAGTGTAATGGGGTCTTTATGAGGAACAAGAGCCGCAGTAGTTGCGATTATTTTTTTACCTAAATAATTATGTTTAATTAAAAATTCTTTTGCTCTTTCTCTATTTAATTTTTTAGAAACCGCTACATCACTTATCACCTCAATATTGGGAACTCCGAAGTTTTTAAGAATACTTTTTATGGCTTCTGAAATGGCAATGACTTTGGTTGTGCTATTATATTTAAACAAGGTTAATTTTCCTTTCGGAACAAAATCAACACGGCGCGTATAAACTAAAGGTACTCTAAAAAATAGTTTAGAAAATAATGCATGAAATTGGTTAGATGCAGTTTGCGTATGGATAATATCATACTTACCAGCACGCCATAAAAAAAACCAAATAGCAGACAGGTTATTTCTAATTTCAATAACTTTAATGCCTTTTGCCTTAGCATGCTGACTTAACGGAAATCCTTTTAAACATAAAAGCGTTACATCATGCTTACAATGCATCAAACCTTCTGCATTATAAAGCGTTTGTCGCTCACCACCGCGCCAAGATTTTTCTGTATTTACTTCTAGTATATTCATAAATGATTATGCAATTTGCACATAATTAATCTAAAACAAAAAATGAATATTTCGATTTTTATACCGAAGTTTGTTAATATCAAACATGGAAAGTTTTAAAAATAAAGTCGTTTGGATAACAGGAGCTTCTTCGGGCATCGGCGAAGCTTTAGTGTATGAATTGGCTTCAAAAGGGGCAAAATTGGTTTTATCTGCACGAAGAGAGCACGAATTACAACGTGTTGCAAACACTGCTAAATTAACAAACGAAACTAGTTTATTATTACCATTTGATTTAGTGGATACATCAAAAGCTGATGGATATGCTGAATCAATCATAAATAAATTTGGTTGTATTGATGTATTAATAAATAATGGCGGACAAAGCCAAAGAGCTGAAGCAATCGATACATCTATTGAAACTGAGAAAAAATTATTTGAAATCAATTATTTTAGTGCTGTTAATTTATCGAAGGCTGTTCTGCCATTTATGATTAAACAACATTCTGGGAAAATTGTCGTGATTAGTAGCATAGCTGGGAAATTTGGATTCTACTTGCGGTCAACCTATTCAGCTGCAAAGCATGCACTACAAGGCTATTTCGAAAGTTTACGTTTGGAAATTGAAAAAAAAGGAGTGAGTGTTTTAATTGTTTGTCCAGGCAAAATAAAAACAGCTATTTCATTGAATGCTGCTGTTGAGAACGGACAAACCCATAACAAAATGGATAAAACCCATGAACATGCCATGACGGCAGAAGCATGCGCGAAAGAAATCATAAACGCTATCTTAAAAAATAAGGAAGAATTATTTGTTGGCGGAAAAGAATTAGTCATTGTAAAAATAAAACGTTTTTTTCCTCGCTTATTCAATGTGTTAATTAGAAAGCAAAGTCCATATTAGAACTTACCTGATTCAATAAGCTGAATAGCTCTTTCAATCATGATATCTTCGCCTTCAGGATCGTATTCGGTTTTCATATTGCTACCAAAAATACGCGCCACACTCTGCCACATAAATGCTTGAAAACTTCCGCGCATGTGTTTAACAATGTCGAAACTTGTTGAGCCTGTTTCCCTTTCAATTAATTTTAAAAGAATTTTTCCTTGTGTCATTGATAGATTTTTTAAATCACTTTCAAAATCAGCTTTCAATTCTTTTTCAATGATTTTCACATACGCTTTTTTAGCTCGTTCTGTCGGTAATTTTGATAAAATTAAATCGTATTCCTTCAGTTTTGCAGCTGCTATAATAGCATAGGGATAAACTTTCTTTACATTGTATTTTGTGCGCGACCATGCCTCGTATTGCTTTTTGGTTTTATAAGAATAATCTGCAAGAATTAATATTTCGGGCATCCATATAGACGCAATCGTATCGCCGTGATAAATCTCAGCCCACACCTTATATACTACTTTTGGTTTTTCGGAAGGAACCAAAACATCATCTTGCGAAAACAAACATAAAAATCCTAAGCAAAAACATGCCGTAAGTTTTAATTTAGTTTTGTCGTTTGCAATCATGTTTTAATTAATCCGAAAAATAAAAAAGGTAACCGTAAAATAGTTACCTCTTTATTTTTATTTAAAATAAAAGATATTTTTAAACTCTATTTAATCGCCATTTTGATTTAGTGTTAGCTGCTTCGCTCACAACTTCGCGCTTTGCATTATTTAAATTAGAAGAAATAAATGCACCAAAAATAGATGCTACTTCCTCCTCTTCTTTGGTTGATTTATTTAGCATTTCTGGTTTAAAATAGTTTGGTATAAAACCTGTATCAAAATGGCCACTTACAAATGCCTCGTGTTTTAATACAAACGCACAAAAAGGTAATGTCGTTTCAACGCCTGTTATAGTATAATCTTGAATAGCCCGTAACATTTTTTCAATAGCTTCTGTTCTATCTTTTCCATGTACAATTAATTTTGCAATCATTGGATCATAAAAAATAGGAATATCCATACCTTCTTCAAACGAATCATCAACACGAACCCCAGGTCCAGAAGGAATTCTGTAAGTTTTTAAATTTCCAATATCAGGTAAAAAATTATTTGTTGGATCTTCAGCACACACACGAACTTCAATAGAATGTCCATTAATTTTTAAATCATCTTGTGTCATTGATAATTTTTCACCACGTGCCACTTGAATTTGTTCTTTTACCAAATCTAAGCCTGTTATCATTTCCGAAACAGGATGTTCAACTTGCAAACGAGTATTCATTTCTAAAAAATAGAAATTCATTTGATCATCTAATAAAAACTCAACTGTTCCTACTCCGCTGTAATTACAGGCTTTAGCAACATTCACGGCACATTCACCCATTGCTTTTCTAAGTTCTGGAGTTAACACACACGACGGAGCTTCCTCAATTACTTTTTGGTGACGACGTTGAATGCTACATTCTCGCTCAAATAAGTAAACACAATTCCCGTAATTATCAGCTAATAATTGGATTTCGATATGACGGGGTCCAGTGGCATATTTTTCAATAAATACCGCGCCATTTCCAAAGGCTGAAATAGCCTCGCTAATCGCCAACTTCATTTGTTCTTCCACTTCACTTTCATTTTCAACAAGGCGCATTCCTTTTCCGCCACCACCTGCAGAAGCTTTAATTAGTAAAGGAAAGCCAATTTCTTTTGCCAAACGCGTCGCTTCTACAACATCATCAATGGCTCCATCAGATCCGGGAATCATCGGAACATTGTATTTTTTAGCAGTTGCTTTTGCACTTAATTTATCCCCCATTAAATCCATTGCTTCTGCACTAGGGCCAATAAATGTAATGCCTGCTTTTTTTACTTTTCTTACAAAATTTGCATTCTCAGATAAAAAACCATATCCTGGGTGAATGGCATCTACATTAAGTTCCTTACAAATTTCAATGATTTTATCACCTTGTAAATAGGATTGTGAACTTGGCGGTGGACCAACACAAACAGCTTCATCAGCATATCTCACAAACAAAGCATTTCTATCTGCTTCACTAAAAATAGCAACGGTTTTTATTCCCATTTCCTTTGCGCTGCGCATAACACGTAAAGCAATTTCGCCTCTATTTGCAATTAATATTTTTTTCATGATTTCATTCTAAAATAGGTTACAAAATAAAGAAAAAAATGGAGTTTAACAAAGTGAAAATTGAATAAGGAAATACTACTTCAATTTTAGTAAAATACAAGAATTAAAAAAATTATTTAATTTTATCTTCATTCATAATTGAAGCTTCGCCATTTAAACAAAGTTTTCCCGTTAATTTATTTTTTACGATTGTTTCTACAATAGCCGTATTTTTTTTACTAATAACTTCCGTAACCGTAAATACAGCCTCATAATCAACGTCCACATAAAGTGGTCTTAAAAAATTAAGGGATTGTTTTAAATAAATGGTTCCCTCACCTGGAAACATGACTCCGAAAACTTTGCTAAACACAGAAGCACCTAACATACCATGAATGATGGGTCTTTTAAAAACAGTCTTTGACGCAAAATCTGCATCCAAATGAACTAAGTTTTTGTCTCCTGTTACCTCAGCAAAAAGTGTAACATCTTCCTGAGAAAATTTAAAATCGTATGTGTAAGTTTGATTAATCTCTATCATAAATCCTCAATCACAAAAAATCTACGAAACACAAACACAATTATCAATCATTATTTTAAATTAGAAAGTAATGAAATGTGCCCTGCTTTATAAACTGTATTTCCGTAAACTGTTTTAATTTGTGCCCGATAAATATACGTATTTTGTTCGCAAATGACACCCTTATTTTTGCCATTCCATCCAATTTCATCATCCTTACTTTCGAAAATTAATTCTCCCCATCTGTCAAAAATTTCTAAACGAATACTCACTAAACCATAACCATTAGGAATAAATACATCATTTTCTGAATCACCATTTGGACTGAATGAATTTGGAATGAAAATTTGATAATCATATTTAACATTTACACATACATCATCGTAAGAAACACAGCCAAATTCGTTCTCGCCTTTTAACATGTAACACGTTGTTTCTGATGGATTAACTTCTACAATAGGACAAAAATTACAAATCAATGGAGTGCTTGTTGGCGCTAAAAAACCAACAGGAACATTCCCAACACCGTTTAAAACATAAGATTCATCAACATTGATAATAGTATCTCTTCCTGCGTAAACATAGGGTAGTGGATTCACCACAATTTGAAGTGTTGCGGTTCCAGGACATAAACCACCAACTGACCCAGTAACGGTATAAATCGTTGTTGTGGTTGGATTTACAGAGGTATTATTAGACGATGGATTTGCAACGCCTAATGTAGGTTGCCAACTAAAAACAGTTCCACCAAGAGCACGAATTATAATGGATTCACCTAAACACAAGGTGTCATTAGGAAATGCTATGACGTTGGTTTGTGGAATAACATTTACCAAAACAATTTGAGTGCTAACACATAAATTTGGAGAAGTTCCATTTGTTCCTACCACGGTGTAAACACTAGTAGCATTAGGTATCACAGAAACGGTACTATTAAATATTGGGCCAGGCAACCATGTATAACTTGTTGCACCAAACGCGTTTAAAACAGATTCTTTTCCACTACACACAATAGTTGGCGTAGCAACGGTTGATATAGTAGGTGTTGGAACTACTACAACTGTTGCTGCTGCTATGCCATAGCATCCTAATAAAGAAATTCCAAGTACTGAATAATTTGAAGTTGCAACAGGCGAAACCGTTAGGGGATTAACAACCGAACCATTACTCCAGGTATATGTTGAAGCGCCTGAGCCCGTTAAAAAAGCTAATTGCCCCGAACAAATAGTTGGTGAATTAATAGACACAACTGGTAAAGGATTAACCGTAACTGTTGTAATAGCTGTATTCGTGCAACCACTTAATGTGCCAGTAACCGTATAGGTAGATGTTACAACAGGCGAAACCGTTAGTGGATTTAATGTGGATCCGCTCATCCAGCTGTAAGTTGTAGCACCAATGGGGGTTAAGGTAGCGGTTTCTCCTATACAAATAGATGGTGAATTAATAGTAATGATTGGTAATTGAGTAACAGAAAGTGTGGCAACTAAAGTGTTTGTGCAACCCGATGAATTAGTTCCTAAAACTGTATACGTGGAAGTTATAGTTGGAGAAGCAACGATTGAATTGGTATTAACACCAGTGCTCCAAGTATAGGTGCTTACACCAGTTGCTGTTAGAGTACCTGATTGACCAGCACAAATGGTAAGAATATTAACTGAGATGTTTGGCAATGCATTAATAAATACAGTGGCAGTTGTAGAACCCGTGCAACTTCCATTGGTCCCATTGATGGTATAATTGGTATTACTTATTGGGGAAACGGTTTGCGTTGTTCCAAAAAAACCATTACTCCAGGTGTAAGTATTAGCGCCGCTAACTGATAAAGTAGCCGTATTACCAATACAAATAGTTGGGTTATTAACGGATAAAGTAAATGCGGTCGTTACAACCACATTAGCAACAGCCGTGTTAGTACATCCTGCTGTAGTTCCAGTAACTGTATAATTTGTATTTGAAATTGGAGAAACCGTTAGTGACGTTGTTGCTGCTCCTGAACTCCAACTATACGTCGTTGCTCCTGAACCTGTTAATGTTGCTGTTTGTCCTGAACAAATAGCTGGCGAATTTACCGAAACAGTTGGTGAAGCATTTACAACAACAGTTGCTATAATTGTATTTGTGCAACCACTCCCTATTGATCCAACTAAAGTGTACGTAGTAGTTGCATTAGGCGAAACCGTTATAGAGTTTGTTGATGCACCAGTTGACCAACTATAGGTATTTGCCCCAGATGCCGTTAAAGTAGCTGATTTACCAGCGCATATGGTGGGCGAATTAACACTTAATGCCAGTGTAGAACTAATAGAAACCATGGCTGTGGCAGATGCTCCGCAAACCGATAATAAATAACCGACTGAATAGGTTGTAGCAGTTCCAGGAGAAACAGAGATAGTTGAAGTTGTTTGCCCGCCCGGAAGCCACAAATAAGAGCCCCCACCAACAGAAGGTGTTGCTGTTAAAATGGCTGAACTTCCTCCACAAATAGTTTGTGAAGCGACACTCACCGTGATCAGAGTAGAGGTAGAAATGGCAACCGTATTGGTAGCTGTGCAACCGATAGATGAAGTGGCTGTAACGGTGTATATACCAGCACATAAATTAGTTGCTGTTGGAGTGGCTTGACCGTTAGACCATAAATACGTATATCCTCCAACCGAGCCACTTGCTGTGGCTGCAGCAATACCATTACAAGAACAAGCGGCATTTGTAAACGTTGTTGTGATTGACATGCTTGAAACAGACGTACAAGAATTATTCATAGAGCTAATCCATGCCGCATTAGCTGGCGAATTAGGTGCGCCTGGGGTTTCTCCAAGGGGGACATTTGTATTAATCCAATTAGATTGTAGTGTATAAACCGTATTGGTTACATTAGTATTTGCAATAACACTGCCAGACTGTGCTGCCGAAAAATAAATATTGGTGGATAGATTATTATTTCCATAACTGACAGCAAAAATTATAGCTCCAGCTGCATTAACAGTATGAAATGAATCCCCTCCATTAGCCATGCCAACATAATTCCAATTACCACCTGGTGTAAAACCAGTCGTTGGATATGCAGAACTTGAAGCACTTGGTAATGTTGGATGACCCTCAAAAAGTGTTGAATTACTAATAGGAATTACTAATTTACAATTTCCATCAGTCATAGAAAGGTCATTCAATGCTGGAAAATAGCTTGTATTAAAATCTGCATCGTTGTAAACTAAAATGATGGTTCCGATGGGAATATTTGACCAAAATAAATTATTTGAAAATCGAACACACCCTTGTGCAATACCTGTGCCTGGACCTCCAGCATGGGCCCCATTATTATCGTCTATGTAATAGCCTCTTAAATCAAGTGATGGCGTACCAGCGCAACTTGGCGTGCCAACCACTAATAATTCAACATATTCTTGACTAGCCCCAACAACACCATTCGACACTTCATTAATAATTAATGTTTGAGATTTAACCTGCGAACCAACACAGATTAAGAAACATAAAACAATACGATTGATATAATTCATTACAACTATTTACTATTTTTTATACTGCGTTTCAATCCATTTAAAAGCATGATTCATGTAATGAAATCAAGGACTTTAGTAACAGCGATTTTTTAAATTTAGGTAAAAATATAAATAAATATGACTTTTCATTTAAGCAAATCGTTATCAAAATAAAATTTTAAATTCAACTTGTTTTAAATCTAGTTTACCTTAATTAAA
>CANLAV010000047.1 GCA_947487905.1 Bacteroidota bacterium
AAGGGCAACGTTTGTTTTCAGTAACGCCAGGAGTATCAGGCCAGGCATCATGTTGATCTAAAACCGTAGCGCCGTCTTTATGTGGGCAACGTTTGTAAGCTTTCGGGGCAGCCGCATCAGGGCAGTTGTCTTCTTTATCAGGAATGCTATCACCATCCGTATCTGGGCAACCAAAAAATAATGGGAGGCCTTTAATTTCAGGACAAGAATCTTGTTTATCAATGATATCATCTTCATCCCTATCTGGGCAACCTCTAAATTTGGCGAGTCCTTTTTCATTTGGACAGTCGTCTTCTAAATCAGTTATACTATCTCCATCAGCATCTGGGCAACCACATAGTTCTTTTACACCCGGTATTTCTGGGCATTTATCATCTGAGTCTTTTATGCTATCGTTGTCTGTATCTGGGCAACCATCAAATTGCCATAAACCTGGTATGGTTTTGCAAAGGTCTTTTTTATCCGATACACCATCATGGTCTTTATCCTTTGGTTTATCATATGGTATTGGTATTTTAAGTAGAGTATAAAAATCGGCTCCGTAAATTTTTTGATTGCTTATGAGAGGGGCAAAGCTACTCGTTCCAAGAACTAATGGCCCCAATCGTAATGCTAGCCCACCTCTATAGCCATCTAAAGAATTGTATTGAATAGGAATAAATACACCAAACCATTTATGATCCCAACGGGGCGTGACTGTGATACTACTTATATCATGTACTTTGGTAAGTTTATTTTTATGTTGTAAAGCAATATATGGCGTTAGGTTTACATAAAGTGTTTTCCAAATGTGATAATCTATTTGCACACTGATGGCAGTTGGTAAATTCATGTTGTAAGTTTGGCCTGTTGTTTTTGTTCCGCCAAATCTAGCATTAAGGGTATCGTCTAATTCTTTTACTGTTTTAGGATTGATGGCTTTTAAATTCCAAAAACCTACATTAGCTTTAAAATCCCCACTTGTAGCACCTTTTTTAAATGTGATTGAACCAAAATCAGTCAATGACACTCCTATTTTTAATTTGTATTTTGATAGATCTTTTCTCCACAAATTCGTTTTACCATCTAAATCGTATTGGTATTTTTTGTAATTCGGTCTCCATTCGTATACTGCACCAAAATCAAATCCAAAGCCAGGATAGGCTTGTGTAAAATTAAAAACAGAAGTACTATTCCCAGCGCCAGCTAAGGAGTTTTGACTCACATCAAAATTATCAGAGTGCCCGTAAATTACCTCAGATTGAAACAGAGATACAACAGTATCTGCTTTGAATTCGTATTTCAAATCTTTGATAAAAACGTAGGCTGATTGGATACCTTGTAATAATTTAAAGGTAGCGCCCGCTTTAAAATAATGTTGATTATCTTCTTTAATAATATGCGCATAAGTTATTCCACATTCGCCCCAACTCATTTCTTGGATACTTAAATTTTTATTATTTAGGCGAGCAATCCAAAGGCTAGGATATTCGAATTCGCTGTAGGTAAGTTTAGCTAGTTCCGGGGATATGCCATCAATATTTACGTAGTTTCTAACACATGTGCTTAAAGCAATCGCATTTTTATGATTGAGGTTAATCATAAATGAAGGCCCATTAATTCTATTCGAAAAATTAAGGCTTTTATCGTTGTTGTTTATTTTTTCAGTAAAATTATTTGTAAAATAATTGGGTTCATTAATAGCGTTTGGTTTAAAGGCTGTTTTTTTAATTCCAACGTAGTTGTTATAGGCATATAGATTAAAACCAACCAAAGTCATATCAAATTTCATACGACTGTCTACAATACTTGCAGGTTGCTGATACAAGCCAGTTACGCCAGCGTAATTACTTTGGTTAAATCCAATAAAATCTTGAGAAAACAGGATTTTAAAACAAAAAAAAGTAAGGACTAAAAAGATTTTTTTCATGCGTTAAAAATTATATTAGTGCTAAAAATAAACTATTATTGGCTATTATAAAAAAAGAAAGTTAATAATAGCTGAAAGAATTAGTACTTTTGCAAATTGAAAAAAATAATGCGCGATGATACATAAGTTAGAAGAAATAAAAAGACGATTTTTGGATGTTGAAGCCAAGTTATCTGATCCAACCGTGATTAGTGATATGCCCACATTTAAAAAGCTTAACAAAGAGTACCGTGATTTAGAGCCTATTGTAGAGGCTTATTATAAATATGTAAAAATTTCCGATAATATAAAAGGTGCAAAAGAAGTTTTAGCAACGGAAAAAGACAAAGATTTTTTAGACATGGCTAAAGCCGAATTGGAAGAGAATAGATTAGCGGAAGAGCAATTACAAGATGAGGTGCGTTTGATGCTGATACCAAAGGATCCAGAAGATGCTAAAAATTGCACAATGGAATTACGTGGTGGCACAGGAGGTGATGAAGCTGCTTTATTTGCAGGTGATTTATTTGAAATGTACCGTCGTTATTGCGAAATAAAAGGATATCAATTAGAAGTGATTGATGAAAGTCCAGGTTCGATGGGTGGATACAAAGAAATTGTTTTTAATGTAAAAGGAAATAATGCTTTTGGAACCATGAAATTTGAAAGTGGTGTGCATCGTGTACAGCGCGTGCCAAGCACCGAATCAGCAGGAAGAGTGCATACATCGGCTGCAACGGTGGTTGTTTTGCCAGAAGCAGAGGAATGGGATATTGAATTGAAACCAGCCGATATTGAAATGGCAACGGCACGAAGCGGTGGAGCAGGAGGGCAGAATGTGAATAAGGTAGAAAGTAAAGTTATTTTAACGCACAAGCCTTCGGGCATTGTGGTAACCTGTCAAACACAAAGAAATCAGTTAGGCAATAGAGAGAAAGCAATGGAAATGTTGCGATCAAAATTATACGATTTAGAATTTCAAAAGCGATTAACAGAAACCACTGGACGACGTAAAACGATGGTGAGTACCGGCGATCGTTCAGAAAAAATCAGAACGTATAATTACCCACAAAATAGAATTACAGATCATCGCATTGGATTAACCTTGTATAGTTTAACTGATTTTACAAACGGTTACATTCAAGAAATGATTGATGCCTTGCAGTTTGCAGAAAATGCAGAGCGCCTAAAAGATGGTGGTTTACAGTCTTAAAAATAAACAAAAAAGCTTTTTAAAGTAAAAAAAAGTACTAAAAAAAAGGAAAGTAACAAGAAAAAGTAGATAAAAGTTTGGATTTTTTGACAGGAATACGACCATCTGGTTTTGAGGTAAAACTTTTTGAATTTCTGCCAAAAATGAACAGTTTAAAAAAACTTTTCAACAAAAAGCAAAAATTTTATCAAAAAACTGATTTTTTTTCAACATTTTTTTTGCTTGTTAAGAAAATAATAATATCTTTGCCGTCCCCAAAAAGATGGGTTTGCAATAATAACAGTGAAATCAACTAATACAAAAGGTTAAACATGCCAACTATAAGTCAATTAGTAAGAAAAGGACGCTTTAAAGCTCCAAACAAAAGTAAATCGGCTGCTTTGGATTCTTGTCCACAACGCCGTGGTGTTTGTACACGTGTGTACACAACAACTCCAAAGAAACCAAACTCAGCAATGCGTAAGGTTGCTAAAGTACGTTTAACGAATAAGCAAGAGATTATTGCTTACATTCCAGGAGAAGGTCATAACTTGCAAGAGCATAGTATCGTATTGGTACGTGGTGGTCGTGTTAAGGATTTACCAGGAGTTCGTTACCATATCGTTCGTGGATCTTTAGATACTGCGGGTGTTGAAGGAAGAAAACAACAACGTTCGAAATACGGAACTAAACGCCCTAAAGCAGGTGCTGTTGCAGCTCCAGCAAAAGGAAAGAAAAAATAATAAATAAAAAAAATTAAGTAGATTTTACAAAATGAGGAAGTCAACCGCTAAAAAAAGAATTTTATTACCTGATCCAATATATAACGATATATTGGTTACACGTTTTTTAAATAGTTTAATGTACAGTGGAAAAAAGAACACTGCATCAACTATTTTCCACGAATGTTTGGAAATTGTTGCTAAACGAACTAACGAAGATGGTTTAGAAGTATTTAAAAAAGGATTAGCAAATGTAACACCACAAGTTGAGGTTCGTTCTCGTCGTGTAGGTGGAGCAACTTTCCAAATTCCTTCTGAGGTACGACCAGAAAGAAAATTAGCTTTAGCTATTAAATGGATGATTACTTACGCTCGTAAACGTAACGAAAAATCAATGGCTCAAAAATTAGCAGGCGAAATTGTTTCAGCTTCAAAAGAAGAGGGAGCAGCTTTCAAAAAGAAAGAAGATATTCACAAGATGGCAGAAGCTAACAAAGCGTTTTCACATTTTAGATTCTAAAAGAAATGGACTTAAGATATACAAGAAATATTGGTATTGCTGCGCACATTGATGCTGGTAAAACAACAACAACAGAGCGTATTTTATATTATACTGGAGTTAACCATAAAATTGGTGAAGTTCACGAAGGTGCAGCAACTATGGATTGGATGGCTCAAGAACAAGAGCGTGGAATTACCATTACTTCTGCAGCAACAACTTGTTTTTGGAAATACAGAGATAATCAATATAAAATTAACATCATTGATACACCGGGTCACGTTGACTTTACAGTTGAGGTAAACCGTTCATTGCGTGTATTAGATGGTTTAGTATTCTTGTTTTCAGCAGTTGATGGTGTTGAACCTCAATCTGAAACTAACTGGCGTTTAGCAGATAATTATAACGTAACGCGTTTAGGTTTCGTTAATAAAATGGATCGTCAAGGTGCTGACTTCTTAAAAGTAGTTAAGCAAACGCGTGAAATTTTAGGTGGAAATGCAGTTCCTCTTCAAATACCAATTGGTTCTGAAGAAAACTTTATTGGTGTAGTTGATTTAATTAACTTCCGCGGTATCGTTTGGAACGATCATGATAAAGGAATGACTTTTCAAGAAGTTCCCATTCCAGCAGATTTATTGGAAGAGGCAACAGAGTGGAGAGAGAAAATGTTAGAAGCTGTTTCTGAATTTGATGACAAAATTATGGAGAAGTTTTTTGACGCTCCAGATACAATAACTGAAAGAGAAGTATTAGATGCATTGCGTAAAGCTTGCGTTGCAAATAAAATTGTTCCAATGGTATGTGGTTCATCTTTCAAAAATAAAGGTGTACAAACGATGTTGGATTTGGTTATGGAATTAATGCCATCTCCGATGGATAAACCAGAAACTAAAGGTATCAATCCTGAAACTGGTGAAGAAGTTAGTCGTAGACCTGATGTAAAAGATCCATTTACAGCCTTAGCATTTAAAATTGCAACTGATCCTTTTGTTGGTCGTTTGTGCTTTTTCCGTGCTTATTCTGGCCGTTTAGATGCAGGTTCTTATGTATTAAATACGCGTTCAGGAAACAAAGAACGTATTTCTCGTATTTTTCAAATGCATGCTAACAAACAAAATCCAGTTGAATTTTTAGAGGCAGGAGATATTGGTGCAGCAGTTGGATTTAAAGATATTAAAACCGGAGATACTTTATGTGATGAAAAACATCCTATAGTATTAGAAGCAATGAATTTCCCTGAGCCTGTAATTGGAATTGCAATTGAGCCAAAAACTCAAGGAGATTTAGATCGTTTAGGAGTAGGTTTACATAAATTAGCTGAAGAAGATCCTACATTCCGTGTTCATACAGATGAAGATTCAGGACAAACCATTATCTCAGGAATGGGTGAGTTACACTTAGAAATTATTGTTGATCGTTTGAAGCGTGAGTTTAAAGTAGAAGTAAATCAAGGAGCACCTCAAGTTTCATACAAAGAGGCCATCTCTCAAACCTATGAGCACCGTGAAGTTTATAAAAAACAAACTGGTGGACGTGGTAAATTTGCTGATATTAAAGTTGTTGTAGGTCCAGTAGATGCTGATTTTGATAGAACAAAAACAGATTTACAATTTGTGAATGAAATTTCTGGAGGATCTATTCCACGTGAATTTATTCCATCTGTAGAAAAAGGATTTAAAGCAGCCATGTTAAACGGTGTATTAGCAGGATATCCATTAGATAATTTAAAAGTACGTTTAATTGACGGATCTTTCCACGCAGTCGATTCAGATTCATTATCATTTGAAATCTGTGCTCGTTCAGCATACCGTGAAGCATTATCAAAATGTAAACCGGTATTAATGGAGCCAATCATGAAAGTTGAGGTTTTAACACCTGAGCAAAACATGGGTGATGTAGTAGGTGACTTAAACCGTCGTCGTGGTCAAATTGAAGGCATGGATTCTAAAAATAATTCACAAGTTATTAAAGCAAAAGTTCCATTATCAGAAATGTTTGGATATGTAACACAGTTACGTACACTAACATCAGGTCGTGCAACTTCAACGATGGAATTCTCTCATTATGCTGATGCTCCATCTAACGTTGCAGCAGACGTAATTGCTAAAGTAAAAGGTAAAACAGAAAATAATTAATAGTACTAACCAAAACATAAACCGTTCTTTATATGAGCCAAAGAATTAGAATTAAATTAAAATCGTACGATTATAACCTAGTAGATAAATCTGCTGAAAAAATCGTAAAAACAGTTAAAATGACTGGAGCTGTAGTAAATGGACCAATTCCATTACCTACAAACAAAAGAATCTTTACCGTATTGCGTTCACCACATGTAAATAAAAAAGCACGTGAGCAATTCCAAGTATGTGATTACAAGCGTTTGTTAGATATCTATAGTTCTTCATCAAAAACGGTTGATGCATTAATGAAATTAGAATTACCATCGGGAGTGGAAGTAGAGATTAAAGTTTAACCCTCTGTTAAGTTTTAAAATATTAAACTCTTAATAAAAATTAAGTAAAAATTAAAAACAAAATAAAAAAGTAAAAAATGTCTGGATTAATTGGTAAAAAAATAGGAATGACGAGCTTCTTCGATGCCAATGGCAAGTATGTGCCATGCACAGTTATAGAAGTAGGTCCTTGTGTTGTTACACAAGTAAAAACCAATGAAAAAGACGGTTACTCAGCTTTACAATTAGCTTTTGATGAGAAAAAAGAAAAACACACATCATCTGCTATGAAAGGTCATTTTGAATTATCAAAAACGACTCCAAAACGTAAAATTGTAGAATTCCGTTCTTTTGAGGAAACAAAAAATTTAGGTGATATCCTAACAGTTGAATTATTTGCTGAAGGCGAATATGTAGATATTGTAGGTACATCAAAAGGAAAAGGTTTTCAAGGAGTTGTAAAACGTCATGGTTTTGGTGGAGTAGGTGGTTCTACTCATGGTCAACATGATCGTTCAAGAGCACCAGGTTCATTAGGTGCATCATCAGATCCTTCCCGTGTATTTAAGGGTATGCGTATGGCAGGAAGAATGGGTGGCGATAGAAAGAAAATTCAAAATTTAGTAGTAGTAAAAATAATGCCAGAAAAAAACCTTCTTTTAATAAAAGGTTCAATTCCAGGTGCTAAGGGGTCTTACGTTACAATTCAAAAGTAATCATGCAAGTAGAAGTATTAAACATAAGTGGAAAAAAGACTGCTAAAAAAGTAGAATTAGCAGATGTGATTTTTGGTGCAGAGCCAAGTGATCATAGTATATATTTAGATGTTAAACATTATTTAGCAGCTCAACGTCAAGGAACACATAAGGCTAAAGAACGTGCTGAAATATCTAGAACAACTAAAAAATTAAAGAAACAAAAAGGAACTGGTGGAGCTCGTGCGGGTTCAATGAAGTCTCCTTTATTCATAGGTGGTGGTCGTGCATTCGGTCCTCGTCCTCGTGATTATTCTTTTAAAATTAACAAAAAAGTAAAAGTACTAGCTCGTGTCTCTGCTTTATCATACAAAGCAAAAGAAAACGCTATCACTGTTTTAGAAGACTTCACGTTTGAAGCTCCAAAAACAAAAAACTACGTTGATTTAATCAATAATTTAAATTTATCTGATAAAAAAACAATTTTAGTGTTGGGTGATACGAATAATAACGTATATTTGTCGTCCCGAAATTTACAGGGTGCTAAAGTTGTAAAAGCAACAGATTTAAACACTTACGATATTGTTAATGCACAATCAATAATATTAGTAGAAAGTTCGGTAAAAGTATTAGAATCATTATTAAATAAATAAAATGGGAATATTAATAAAACCAATCATCACCGAAAAGATGACTTCTTTGGCCGAGAAGTTGAATCGCTATGGTTTTGTGGTTGAAAGAAGCGCCAACAAAGTACAAATTAGAAAAGCTGTTGAAGAAATGTACGGTGTAAAAGTTGATGCGGTAAATACGCAACAATACGTTGGTAAAGTAAAAACTCGTAATACCACTCGTGGTATTGCTGTAGGCCGCGTAAACCGTTCTAAAAGAGCTTTTGTCACATTAAAGGCAGGCGAAATGATCGATTTTTACGCTAATATTTAATCTGATAAAAGAAAAAGAAAATGGCATTAAAAAAATTCAGACCGTTAACTCCAAGTCAACGTTTTAAAATAGCAACTGATAATTCAGACATTACAACAAACGTTCCAGAAAAAAGCTTATTAACTTCAGTTAAAAACAGCGGCGGACGCGATAATACAGGTAAAATGACAATCCGCAACATTGGTGGTGGTCATAAAAAACAATACCGTATTATTGATTTCAAAAGAAGCAAAGACGGTATCGAAGGAACTGTAGCTTCTATTGAATACGATCCAAACAGAACATCTCGTATTGCATTAATTCATTACAAAGATGGAGAAAAAAGATATATTCTTGCACAACATGGTTTAGAAGTTGGGAAGAAGATTATGTCAGGCGCAACAGCAACTCCAGAAGTTGGAAACTGTATGTTTTTATCAGATATTCCATTAGGAACAATTATTTCAAACATTGAATTACGTCCAGGGCAGGGTGGAGCTATGGCACGTAGTGCAGGAACTTACGCTCAATTAACGGCTCGTGATGGTAAATACGCTATTTTACGTATGCCTTCAGGTGAAGTAAGAATGATTTTGATAACGTGTAAAGCAACAATCGGAGCAACTTCAAATCCTGACCACAGTTTAGAAATAAGCGGTAAAGCAGGTCGTAGTCGTTGGTTAGGTCGTCGTTCTCGTACTCGTCCAGTAGCAATGAATCCAGTGGATCATCCAATGGGTGGAGGTGAAGGACGTGCATCAGGTGGTCAATCACGCTCACGTAACGGTATTCCTTCAAAAGGATTTAAAACACGTTATAAAGCAAAATCTTCAAATCAACATATCATTAAGAGAAGAACTAAATAATTATTAACGTTTAATGGTTTCGGGAACATTCGAAATTCATAACTAAAAAACAAAAAATGGCAAGATCATTAAAAAAAGGTCCTTTTATAGACCACAACTTAGAGAAAAAAGTTACTCAAATGAATGAGAGTAACAAGAAAACAGTATTAAAAACTTGGGCCCGTCGTTCAGTTATTTACCCAGAAATGGTAGGACATACTTTTGCTGTTCATAATGGAAACAAGTTTATTCCAGTTTATTGTACAGAAAATATGGTTGGACATAAATTAGGTGAATTTTCAATAACTCGTCAATTCAAAGGTCATTCAGGTAATAACAAGAAATAATTCGTCGATAAAGAAATTAAGTCATGGGTAAAAGAAAAAGATTAGTAGCAGAGGCACGTAAAGAAGCAAATAAAAGTATTTATGTAGCTAAACTAAACAGATGTCCTACATCTCCTCGTAAAATGCGTCAAGTAGCAGATTTAGTAAGAGGAATGGAAGCATATAAAGCATTAAATGTTTTAAAATTTAATACACGTGAAGCTTCAGGTCGTTTAGAAAAAGTTTTAAAATCAGCAATCGCTAATTATGAAGCTAAAACAGGAACGAGTGCAGAAGAAAACACATTATTTGTTACTTCAGTTATGGTTGATAGCGCTTTGATGGCAAAACGTTTACGTACAGCTCCTCAAGGTCGTGGTTATAGAATCAGAAAACGTTCTAACCATGTAACATTAGAAGTTGGAACAACTGGTGCTATAAATAAAAAAGCTGAAAGAAAGGCTGCAGCTATAACTAAAGAAGATAAAAAAAATTAAGATAAGGAAATGGGACAAAAAGCAAATCCAATAGGTTTACGTTTAGGAATTATTAAAGGTTGGGATTCTAACTGGTTTGGCGGAAGAAATTACGCTGATAAATTAGTAGAAGATACACAAATTCGCGAATATTTAAAAGTTCGTTTACCAAAAGGTAGTATTTCTAAAATTATTATCGAAAGAACTCTTAAATTAATTACTGTTACAATTAATACAGCTCGTCCGGGTATCATTATCGGAAAGGGAGGAAAAGAGGTAGATAAATTAAAAGAAGAATTAAAAAAAGTTACTAAGAAAGAGGTTCAAATCAATATTTTTGAAATTAAACGTCCTGAATTAGATGCTCGTTTAGTGTCTGATAGTATTGCTCGTCAAATCGAAGGACGTATTTCTTTCCGTAGAGCTGCAAAAATGTCAATCGCATCAACCATGCGTATGGGTGCAGAAGGAATTAAAATTTTAGTATCTGGTCGTTTAGGTGGTGCTGAGATGGCTCGTTCTGAAGGTTATAAAGAGGGACGTACACCATTGCAAACATTACGTGCTGATATTGATTACGCAATCGCTGAAGCTCATACTACTTATGGTCGTATTGGAATTAAAGTTTGGCTTTGCAAAGGTGAAATTTACGGACAACGCGATTTATCTCCTAATTTTGGTTTAGATAAAGAGAAAAAAGGCGGACCTTCAACCCCAGCAGCTAAGTTTGCTCCGCGCGGACCAAAAAGAGATAACAACAGAAACGATAAGAAATAGTTAAAAAAATTAGGATAAGATACATTAGTCATGATACAGCCAAAAAGAACGAAATATAGAAAAATGCATAAAATGAAAATGAGAGGCGACACCAAAAGAGGTGATCAATTAGCCTTCGGTTCATTTGGAATTAAAGCATTAGATGAAAGCTGGGTTACAGCTCGTCAAATAGAATCAGCGCGTATTGCCCTTACTCGTTTCATGAAACGTGAAGGTCAAGTTTGGATTCGTATTTTTCCTGACAAACCAATTACTAAAAAACCAGCAGAGGTTCGTATGGGTAAAGGTAAAGGTGCTCCAGAATATTGGGTTGCTCCAGTTAAGAGAGGTCGTATGTTGTTTGAAGCTGAAGGCGTGCCTTTAGAAGTAGCAAAAGAGGCGTTACGTTTAGCAGCTCAAAAATTACCAATAGTTACTAAATTTGTAGTTCGTAGAGATTACGTAGCTGACGCAGTTTAATATTAAAATAGGATTAAGAAATGGAAAATAAAGATATCATAGCATTGTCGACTGTTGAGCTACAATCTAAAATGAAAGAAGAAAAAGCTAGTTTTGTTAAATTAAAATTAAATCACGCAATTTCTCCAATCGAAAACCCAATTAAAATTCGTGATAACCGTAAAGTTATTGCTCGTTTGAGTACAGAATTAACAAAAAGAAATAAAGCTACTAAATAATAATAGTAATGGAAGAAAGAAATTTAAGAAAAGAAAAAGTAGGAATCGTAAAAAGTAACAAGATGACTAAATCGATTGTTGTTGCTGTAATGCGTAAAGTAAAACATCCTAAATACGGTAAATTCGTTAACAAAACGTCTACGTTTGTTGCTCATGATGAAAACAATGAGTGTAGTATCGGTGATACCGTTAAGATTAGCGAAACTCGTCCGTTAAGCAAAACAAAAAACTGGCGTTTAGTCGAAGTTTTAGAAAAAGTGAAATAATACTTATAAAAAGTTAATAAGAAATAATGGTACAAAACGAATCAAGATTAGCAGTAGCAGATAATAGCGGAGCAAAAGAAGTTCTAGTTATTCGTGTGTTAGGCGGAACTAAAAAACGCTACGCATCAGTTGGAGACAAAATTGTTGTTACTGTAAAACACGCCTTACCTTCAGGTAACGTAAAAAAAGGAACTGTACATAAAGCAGTTGTTGTTAGAGTTAGAAAAGAAATCCGTCGTGCTGATGGTTCTTATATCCGCTTCGATGATAATGCTTGTGTTATATTAAACCAAGGAGATGAAATACGCGGAACTCGTATTTTCGGGCCAGTAGCTCGTGAATTACGCGATAAATCATTCATGAAAATCATTTCATTGGCACCAGAAGTGCTTTAATACATAAGATAAAAAAGAAATGTCAAAGTTAAAACTAAAAAAAGGCGATACTGTAAGAGTAATATCTGGCGAATCCAGAGGCCAAGAAGGTAAAATTGTATTAATTGATACAAAAAAAGAAAGAGTAACTGTTGAAGGTGTTAATATGATTAGCAAACACACTAAACCAAGCGCTAAAAACGCGGATGGTGGTATTGTTAAACAAGAAGGCACTATCCATATTTCAAACTTAATGTTCGTTGAAGCAGGAAAAACAGTTAGAATTGGTAGAGTAGTGAATGCTACTACTAATAAAATTGAACGTATTTCAAAAAAATCTAAAGCAGTAATTAAATAATGGCTACAACTTATTCTCCTCGTTTGAAGGACAAATATAAAAGTGAAATTGCAGATAATTTAAAAAAGCAATTTCAATATTCATCTGTTATGCAAGTACCTAAATTGCATAAAATCTGTATCAACCAAGGTATCGGTGATGCCGTATCTGATAAGAAAATGATTGAATCAGCAGTTAAGGAAATGACTACCATTACTGGACAAAAAGCCGTTCCAACATATTCTACAAAAGATATATCAAACTTTAAATTACGTAAAGGTGTTGCTATTGGTGTGCGTGTTACATTACGTGGCGATAAAATGTACGAATTTTTAGATCGTTTAATCGCATCTTCTCTTCCACGTATTCGTGATTTTAAAGGTGTTAACGATAAAGGATTTGATGGTCGTGGAAATTATACATTAGGTATCACAGAACAAATCATTTTCCCGGAAATTGATATTGATAAAGTTAGCAAAATTTCTGGTATGGATATTACATTTGTAACATCTGCACCAACAGATAAAGAAGCTCACGCATTATTAACTGAATTCGGTATTCCTTTCAAAAAGAAATAATATTTAAAGAGATAAAAGAATGGCAAAAATTAACATGATCGCTCGCGATACTAAACGAAAAAAATTAGTAGATTTGCACGCAGCAAAAAGAGCAGAATTAAAAAAAGCAGGAGATTCAATGGGATTACAAAAATTACCAAAAAATTCTTGTAAAGTACGTATGCGTAACCGTTGTAAATTAACAGGTCGCCCACGTGGATACATGAGAGATTTTGGTATTAGTCGTGTGACTTTCCGTGAGATGGTTTTATTTGGTTTAATACCAGGTGTAACTAAATCAAGCTTCTAAGAAAATAGTATTAACGTATAATTATCCCGAAAGTCGGGATAACATATAAAAACAAATAAAATGACAGATACAGTATCAGATTACCTAACTCGCGTTAGAAATGCCATTAGTGCAAATCACAGAATCGTTGAGATTCCAGCATCAAATTTGAAAAAGGATATCACAAAGATTCTTTTTGAAAAAGGTTACATCTTAAACTATAAGTTTGAGGAAAACGAAAAAAAGCAAGGAACTATAAAAATAGCCTTGAAATACAATTCAACTAACAAATTATCAGCTATTCGTACTTTAGACAGAGTTTCAAAACCAGGTTTACGCAAGTATACAGGTGTTGACACAATGCCAAGAGTTTTGAACGGATTAGGTATTGCTATCATATCTACATCAAAAGGTGTAATGACAGATAAAGAAGCTAAAAAGCTTAATATCGGTGGCGAAGTTTTATGTTACATTTCATAATTTAGAAAGAGAAAAACATGTCACGTATAGGAAAATTACCAATTACAGTACCCGCAGGAGTAGATGTAAATATCACTGGAACAAATGTTACAGTTAAAGGAAAATTAGGATCATTATCTCAAACGATAGATCCTGATATTATTGTTAAAATGGAAGATGCAACCATTACGGTTTCTCGTCCAACAGAACATAAAAGACACAGAGCATTGCACGGTTTATATCGTTCTTTAATAGCAAATATGGTTAAAGGCGTTTCTGAAGGCTATAAAACGGAGCAAGAGTTAGTTGGGGTAGGTTACCGTGCTTCTAACAAAGGTCAGTTGTTAGAATTATCATTAGGATTTTCTCATAACGTTTTGTTTGAATTACCTGATGAAATTAAAATAACTACAGCTTCTGAGAAAGGAAAAAACCCTTTAGTAACTTTAGAAAGTTCAGATAAACAATTACTTGGTATGGTTGCTGCTAAAATACGTTCATTACGTAAACCAGAGCCCTACAAAGGAAAAGGTATCAAATTTATGGGCGAAATTTTACGTCGTAAAGCTGGTAAATCTGCAAGTAAAAAATAACATAATTCAATTAGTATTAATCATCTTCAAAAAACTGGAAAGATGGCACTCAATAAAAAACAAAGAAGAGAACGAATTAAACTTAAGATCCGTAAAACTATTAACGGAACAGCTTCAACACCACGCTTAAGCGTTTTTAGAAGTAACTCTGGCATTTATGCTCAATTAATAGATGATAAAACAGGAAGAACTATTTTATCTGCTGGGTCTGATGATAAAACAATAAAAGATACAAAAGCTAATAAAGTTGATAAAGCAAAAGCAGTTGGAAAATTAGTTGCTGAAAAAGCTACTACTGCTGGAATTAGCGCGATTGTATTTGATAGAAATGGTTATTTATACCATGGTCGTATTAAATCATTAGCCGATGGTGCTCGTGAAGCAGGTTTAAAATTTTAATTAGTAATAAAAGAACATACATAACATGTCAAAAGAAATTGTAAAAAAAGTTAAGTCAACAGATATAGAACTAAAAGATAAGTTAGTTGCTATTCAACGTGTGACAAAAGTTACAAAAGGTGGACGTCACTTTAGTTTCGCTGCTATTGTTGTAGTGGGTGATGAGAAAAGTGTAGTTGGTCATGGTTTAGGAAAAGCAAATGAAGTTACAGATGCCATTACTAAAGGTATTGATGATGCAAAGAAAAACTTAGTTAAAGTTGCAGTTTTAAGAGGAACAGTTCCTCACGCTGAAAACGGTAAATTTGGTGGTTCTCGTGTGTTTTTAAAACCAGCAGCTCATGGTACAGGTGTAATTGCCGGTGGTGCAATGCGTGCAGTATTAGAAAGCGTTGGTATTACAGATGTATTAGCTAAATCTAAAGGATCTTCAAATCCACACAACGTGGTTAAAGCTACAATTGATGCTTTAGCAAAAATGCGCGACCCTTTAGCTATATCACGCCAAAGAGGAATTACATTAGATCAAGTTTTTAACGGATAA
>CANLAV010000048.1 GCA_947487905.1 Bacteroidota bacterium
CATTTTTTAGGAGCAGAAAACGAATGGTTGTTTTCATTTTGTAAAGAAGAGTTAAAGAAAGAAGACATTAATTATTTTATATTTGGTCATCGTCATTTACCATTAAATTTAGATATTACAGAAAACTCTAAATACATAAATTTAGGTGATTGGATTAATTATTGTACTTATGCCGAATTTGATGGGAAAACACTCGAATTAAAAACCTTTGAAGGTTGATATAGATAAGTCAAAATCCAAAAAAAACAATATATTTGTTTCCCACTTATGCAACAAAAGAAGTTTGTTACAAATATTGCTTTTTTAATAATTCTTAATTTATTAATTAAGCCTTTTTGGCCTTTAGGTATCGAAACAGCTGTACAAAATGCTGTTGGAAATTCATCCTATGGTGAATATGCTATTTTATTTAGTTTTTCATTTCTATTAAATATTATTCTTGATTTTGGCGTTACTCAGTTTAATAATAAAAATATCGCTCAAAATAGCCATTTATTGACTAAGCATTTTAGCAGCTTGTTTACATTGAAGTTGGTATTAGGTTTTGTTTACTTAATTGTTACGATATTACTTGGCATAACTATGGGTTATGATTTCAGACTGATGAAGTTATTGTCGATCCTTGCAGTCAACCAGTTTTTAATTAGTATGATTGCTTATTTGAGATCTAATTTATTAGGGCTTCATCTTTTTAAAACGGATAGTTTTGTTTCTGTTGCTGATAGAGTGTTAATGATCATTATCTGTATAGCCTTACTTTTAAAATGGTTTGGCTTGCAGATTGATATCATGAACTTTGTGTATGCTCAAACGATAGGTTATGTGCTAACTGCGGCCATTGCTTTTTTTACAGTGTATTTTAAAACGCATCATTTTACTCTAAAATGGAACTGGCCATTTAGTTTGATGATTTTAAAACAAAGTTTTCCATTCGCTATTTTAGTTTTATTAATGACTTTTTATAATAGGTTAGACAGTGTAATGCTCGGTTTATTATTACCTGAGCATACTGGCAGTGAGCAAGCTGGGATTTACGCAAAAGCTTTTAGGTTATTAGAAGCAGGAAATATGATTGCCTATCTTTTTTCAGTCCAACTTATTCCCGTATTTAGCAAAATGATTAAACATAAAGAGAATGTAGAACATATTGTGAAATTATCTTTCATTTTATTGATAACGCCCGCTTTGGTTGTTTCGGTCGGTTGTTTTTTCTATGCAGCCGAATTAACGTCACTTATTAATCATGGTACAATTGATTCTACGTCAGAATTTAGGATTTTGATGTTATGTTTCACAGCGGTTTCAACAACGTATATATTTGGTACCTTATTAACAGCAAACGGAAATTTAAAACAATTAAATACCATGGCTATTGTTGGTATATGTATTAACTTAGTGCTTAATTTTATTTTAATCCCTCATTATCAAGCTTTTGGAAGTGCTATTTCGAGTTTAGCAACACAGTTTTTTACAGCAGGAATTCAAGTTTATTTTGCCATTAAAATATTTAAGTTTAAAGTCAATGTTCGTTTACTAATTGCACTTTTCACATTCCTAGTAGGTATTATTGCCTTTAATTATTTATCCAAATACGTCACGGCTAATTGGATGATTAATTTTGGAATTGCATGTACTGCCTGTTTTGCTTGGGCTTTTATTTCAGGATTAATTAGTGTAAAATCTATTTTAAGATTTATTAAATACAAATAAATATTATATTTGAACAATGAATAAAGAAAATACAAATAACGATTCGATTAAATTGCTATCAATTATATACAAATGGCGAAAACCCTTGCTTATTGTAACGCTTCTTGCAGCGATTATTTCTACTACAATTTCTTTTATAATTTCTCCACAATATTTAGGTACAGCAATAGTTTTTCCAGCCCGAACATTCTCCGTTTCCAAATTATTAATTGAACTCAATGTTGGAAGTCAAGAAGATTATATGCAGTATGGTGATGAAGATGATTGCGAAAAACTTCTTCAAATATTGAATTCTGCTGATATTAGAACAATGGCAGCCAATGAATATGATTTGTGGAAACATTGGAGAATTAATAAAGAGGATGTAAATGCTAATTATTACTTGAAATTGAAATGGGAAGAAATGGTTTCATTTTTGAGAACAGACTACGTTTCTATAAAAATTAATGTGTATGATTATGAATCAGAGAGAGCAGCTAAATTAGCTAATTCCATTGTTTCATATGCTGATTCTGTTAAAAATAAAATGACAAGAGTTGTTGCCAAAGAAGCTTTAATGATTATTGAAGAAGAATATGCGACTACCTTATCAAACATTGAAAGTTTGGAAGATAGTTTACAAACTATTCGAGAATTAGGCATCTTAGATTATAAATCGGAGATGGAAGCTTACTCAAAAGCAATGGCAAAAGCTGTTGCCAAAGGAGATGAAAGTGCAAAGACAAAATTACAATCTAAACTTGATATACTTTCAAAGTATGGAATGGCTTATCAAGATTTGTTTGAAAAATTAAAAAAGTATAGATATAAATATCCTGTTATTAAAGGGAAATATGACGAAGCGCGTGTCAATTTAGAAAGACATTTACCTTCTAAATTTGTTGTTGAGAAAGCGGTTCGTAATGAGAAAAAAGCAAGACCAATGAGGTCTTTGATTATTTTAGTGCCAACCATTTCAGCATTTTTATTAGCCTTATTATATTTATTATTTTCAGATAAAATAGTTGATATTAAAAAAAAAATAGTAGAGCAATACAAAAATCAATAATAAACAATAACATATTAATGGAAAATATAAATACAGCTCATATTTTACACGTATTAAAAATACATCGAATTAAATTTATGATAATTGCAATAGCGGCAATTATTGTTTCTTCTTTTATTTCTTCTCCTATTTTTATAGCTCCAAAATTTAAATCGACTGCTGTAGTATTCCCAATCAATTTAGAGCCATTTAGTGAAGAATCTTCTACAGAGCAATTATTACAATTTATGAATAGCGAAGAAATTAAAAATGCTATGACAAAGCGTTTTAATCTTTATACTGTTTTTGGAATAGATTCTTTAGAAGAAAAATCACATACTAAGTTTGATAAATATTATTACGAATATATAACGGTAAGTGTAACTTTATACGAGTCAATCATTATTAATGTAATAAACGAAAGTCCTTCACTTGCACAAAAAATGGCTAATGCACTTATTGACGAAACAAACAAATTTGTTAGAGCTCAAAAAAAGACAATAACCGATGAATATATTAAATCTTATGAAAATCAATTAAAAATTGCATCAACAGAAATTGATTCAATTGAAAGCCAACTAAAATCAATTCGTTTAAATTATGGCATTTTAGACTTTAAAGCCCAATCAAAAATAATCAGTAAGAAACAAAGTAGTAGCAGTTTATCAAATGATGAGCAATTAATATTAAAAGGTTTAAAAGAAGTAGGAGGAAAGTACCAAATCTTACAATCGCAATTAAATTCTGAACTAAAAAATTATAGAACATTTAAGTTAGAATACGATAAAAATAGGTTGAATACTAATTCAAATTTAAATTTTACCACAGTTGTATCTAAGGCAAATTTACCTGATAAAAAACATTCTCCAGAAAGAACTGTAATTGTTGTATTATTTACACTCTCCGCTTTATTGTTATCTCTATTTATTATTTTGTTTACACATAAAAAACAAAACAATTTTGCAAAAGACTAAAAATACTTATGTATTTTATTTTATTGTAGTTTCCTACATTTTAGTAAATGCCTATATTTTATTATTTGATAAAGGCTTATTTTACATTTACAATCTTTTGCCGATAATATTGTTTATTGTTTTATTGGCCGTATTAGATATTGAAAAAATCATGTATATCATGGTGTTTTCAACGCCACTAGCAATTAGTTTAAAAGAATTAGGTATTTACAACGGATTCAATTTAAGTTTGCCAACAGAACCCTTGATGATTGGAATGACGTTGATTTATATTTTAAATGAAATTAGTCATGGTATTACGGATAAAAAAGTGTTAAAGCATCCCATAACCATTATCATATTAATTCAGTTGTTGTGGATGGTCATTACGACTATTTTTAGTGAATTGCCAATAATTTCTGTTAAGTATATTTTATCTCGCATTTGGTTTTTAACCTCTTGTTATTTTATGGCAACCTTGCTTTTTAAACAACAGAAAAAAATAATAAATCACATTTTATTATATGCTCTTGCTCTTGCTATAGTTTCAGTGATAACAACTGTAAAGCATGCATCCTTCGGCTTTGATGAAAAAACGGCGGATTGGATTGTATCCCCATTTTATAATGATCATACGGCTTATGGTTGTGCCTTAGCGATGTTTATACCAGTAATGGTCGGCATAATTTTCATGAAAAATGTAAATCCCTTCTTTAAAATCATTTCTATTTCATTGTTGACCATATTTTTTATAGCTATTATTGTTTCTTATGCACGAGCAGGTTGGCTTAGTTTAGCTGTTTCAATAGCCGTACTAGTAACATTACTTCTTAAAATAAAATTTAGAACACTTTTATTAACTTTAATTGGCGGCATCATGTTTTTCTTAGCATTTCAATCTGAAGTGCTTATGATATTAGGCAGAAATAATACGGATTCAGATGGAGATTTTACACAAAATATTGAATCAATGACTAATATTTCTACCGATGTTTCTAACGTAGAACGCTTAAACCGCTGGAATTGTGCGATAGAGATGTTTCAAGAAAAACCTTTTTTAGGTTTTGGACCTGGAACGTATCAGTTTTTATACGCACCATTTCAAAAAAGTAGCATGAAAACCGTTATTTCAACAAATTTTGGAGATAAAGGTAACGCCCATAGCGAATATTTGGGTCCTTTAAGCGAACAAGGATTTATGGGAATTATACTTGTTTCTATTTTGGTTTTATCAGTTATGTTTTTAGGCTACCGATTAGTGTATACTGTAAAAGATAAGTCACTAAAAATATTGACAATAGCCATTTTAATGGGTATTAGTACCTATTTTGTACATGGATTTTTAAATAACTTTCTAGATACTGATAAAGCGTCCGTTCCATTTTGGGGCTTTTTAGCTATGTTGGTTTGCATTGATGTGTATCATAAAAACCAAATTGAAGAGGAAAATAAAATTTAAGGATTAGTTCCTTAAAATAAAAATTCTTGGCTTATTTTATTTAGCTAAGTTTGAAATAAAATCATCAAATAAGTAACGAGAATCTAGTGGACCTGGACAGGCCTCAGGATGGTATTGAACAGAAAATACGGGTTTGTTTTTCAACCTAATACCTTCAATTGTATGATCATTTAAATTTACATGAGTAATTTCTATACTTGTGTTATTTGCAATATCGTCGGCATTAACTGTAAAACCATGATTTTGAGATGTTATTTCACATTTGCCCGTCATTAGATTTTTTACAGGATGGTTAATTCCTCTATGACCGGCATGCATTTTATAGGTTGAAATTCCTTGAGATTGAGCCAATAATTGATGTCCTAAACAAATACCAAATATTGGTTTCCCAGTTTCAACTAATTGTTTAACAAGTGAAATTTCATCTGTCATCACACTTGGATCGCCAGGACCATTGCTCAACATATAACCATCCGCATGAAAGTCTGTTAATTCCTTTAAACTTGTTTTTAATGGAAATACTTTTAAATAACAATCGCGTTGAGTTAAAGAACGAAGGATGTTCTTCTTAACCCCAAAATCTAAAACAGCCACTTTGTATTTGGCTGTTTTTTCTCCAACCTCGTAAGCTGTTTGTGTAGCTACTTTAGATGATAATTCTAAACCATCCATAGATGGAACTTTTGCTAATAAGGCTTTTAATTCATCAATATCGGTAATCTCAGAAGAAATAACACAGTTCATAGCACCTTTGTCACGCACGTACCTTACAATGGATCTTGTATCAACATCACTAATTGCTACAATATTATCTTTTTCAAAATAATGTTGTAAGGAATCTGTCCCTCTTTTTCTAGAAAATCCATCACTGAATTTTTTACAAATCATTCCTGAAATCTTAATGCTATCACTTTCAACTTCAGATTCTTCAACACCATAGTTTCCAACATGCACATTATTCATCACTACAATTTGTCCGAAATAAGATGGGTCAGTAAAAATTTCTTGATAGCCAGTCATACCTGTATTAAAGCATATTTCACCCGTTGTGGTACCGATTTTTCCAGCGGCTTTTCCTTCAAATACTTTGCCGTCTTCTAGTAATAAAATGGCTTTTTGTTTACTTTGGTATTTCAGTTGCATATCAATTTTAGAATGATGTTTCTAAATGTCAAAAGTGCAAATAATTTAGAGAGTTTAAAAGCGTTGTTAATAGGTTTTTAAAAACATTTTTATGATTTGGGCGTTGCCTTCTGCCAGGCTTTCCGTTTCAATCTTTTTTCGTTCCTCAAAAAGGATTTACACTGCAATCCTTAACGCAAACTTATATTTGGTTACGAAGTTTAAATTATGGATTGATATTAATTACTTTTATAATCCCTTTAATCCCTTGAGTCTCTAAAATCACTTTAATCCCTCTATTACCTTCAATTTATTTTCTTTCTCCAATTTGCTGACGCCACATAGCATAATACAAGCCTTTTTCGTTTAATAAATCTTGGTGTTTACCTGACTCAATAATAGTGCCTTGTTCTAATACAAATATGTTATCAGCATGCATAATCGTTGATAATCTGTGTGCAATTAAAACGGTTATTTGATTTTTTTCGGAAGAAATGTCTCGTATTGTACTTGTGATTTCTTCTTCCGTAATAGAGTCTAAAGCTGAAGTTGCTTCATCAAATATTAATAAATGAGGTTTTCTTAATAACGCTCTAGCAATTGATAATCGTTGTTTTTCTCCGCCCGAAACTTTAATTCCTCCTTCGCCAATAGTTGTATTAATACCATTTTCAGCACGTTTTAGTAAATTACCACATGCTGCTTTAGATAAAACACTTTGTATTTCTTCATCCGTTGCATCTGGTTTCACAAATAACAAATTATCTTTTATAGTTCCCGAAAATAATTGGGCATCCTGAGTTACAAAGCCAAGCTGTTGTCTTAATTCAGTTAAATCAATATCTAAAGCGTTTATATTATTATAAAGTATGGTCCCTTCTTTTGGTGTATATAATCCAACGAGCATTTTAACTAAGGTTGTTTTTCCGCTTCCTGATGGACCAACAAAAGCAATGGTTTCACCGGCATTAGCTGAGAAAGAAATGTTTTTAACAGCGTAACTATTGGCTGTTTTATGTTTAAAAGATATAGATGAAAATTGTAAACTATTGATTATTCCCATCTTTTTGGGATTACTTGGTTTTAATTCACTTTCTGAATGTAATAATTTTTCAAAGTTATCCATAGAAGCCTTGGTTTCATTATAGGTAGTTATAACATTTCCTAATTCTTGTAATGGATTAAAAATAAAAAAAGAAAAAAACATCAAGGTAATTAAATCACCTGGTTTAATGGTTTCGCTAAACACATACATGTATAAAACAAAAATTAAACACGTTCGCATTAAATGGACCGTTGTGCCTTGCATGAAACTTAAACTCCGAACAAAACGAACTTTTTTTAATTCAAGACCTAATATTTTTATGGTGGTTGTATTTAAACGATTGACCTCTTGATTGGTTAAACCTAAACTTTTAACTAGTTCAATATTTCGTAATGATTCGGTTGTTGCGCCAGCCAAAACGGTTGTTTCTCCTAATATTTGTTTTGAAACGGCTTTTATTTTTTTTCCTAAAATTGAACTTAATACGCCAATTACAGGCACTGTTGCTAAAAATAATGGACCAAGTAATGGGTCAATCCGCATGGCATAAACCACCACAAATACAATTCCTACCACTGATTGAAATAACATAGAGATAGATAGCGTGATAAATTTTTCACAATCTGTTTTTACTTTTTGCAGTTTACCTAATGTTTCTCCACTTCGCTGATCTTCAAAGTCTTGAAATGGTAAATCTAAAGCTTTTTTTATACCGTCGGTGTACATTTGCGCGCCAACTCTTTGAATAATAATATTTGTAAAGTAATCCTGGAAATTTTTAGCTAATCGAGATAACATCGCTGCACCAACAGAAAGTGATAAGAAAAACGCTAAATCTTTCATAAACCAAATCTTGTCGTGTTTATAGTCGTTAAGATTAACACCTAGTTTATTTAATAATTTTCCTGTGATGATTGAATCACAGAGAGAAAATGATTGATTAATGGCCGCTAAGATTAATGCTAAAAATAAGATGCCTTTATAGTGTTTTATGTAAGAATATAGAATTTTCATGTTTGCTGGTAATAGTATAAAAGAGCGTTTTTTTGAGGTGTAAATTTATTAAAACTAAAACTATTAATAACGAATAGTGAATAACTAATTAAATCACCTTCAAAAACAAAATAAACTACTTTTAAATTCACCATATGAATTTTGGTATTTGTTTGTTAAGCATTATCCCTTGCCGTAAAGAACCATCGAGTACAAGCGAAATGGTAACACAATTACTATTTGGCGAAACGTATAGTATTATTGAAGTAACAGAAGAATGGTTAAAGATAACTTCGAACTTCGATCATTATCCTTGTTGGATTAGTTTAAAACAGCATAACTCACTTTCAGAAAAAGATTTAAAAAATTTAGATTCAAGCTGTGTTAATTCTGAATTGGTTCAAGTAATTAGTAATGCTTCAACAAATCATGCGTTTCCAATTTCAATAGGAGCTACTTTACCAAATTTTAAAAATTCTCATGTAACCATTGGCAAACATGATTTTGTTTTTGATGGAGTTACTTCCAATACATCAATAAAAAAAGGCATACAAGATTTAAAAGAGACTGCTTTTTTATTTTTAAATGCTCCTTATTTATGGGGCGGTAAAAGTCCATTTGGTATTGATTGTAGCGGTTTTACGCAATTAGTTTTTAAATTAAATGGGTATCAAATTCCAAGAGATGCTAGTCAACAAGTAGAATTGGGAACACCGCTCAGTTTTGTGGAAGAAGCTCAAAGTGGTGATTTAGCCTTTTTTGATAATGAAGAAGGTCATATCGTTCATGTTGGAATGGTTATAGACAATCAACAAATTATTCATGCTAGTGGTTGTGTGCGGATAGATAAATTCGACCATTATGGAATATTTAATTCCGACACAAAAAAATACTCTCATATGTTAAGAGTGATAAAGCATGTGATTGGCTAAATAAAATAATTTCGATTAAGTATTATTTCTTTTATTTCACTTCACAAGAAGTTTCACTCATTGGTACATTACCATAATTTGAATTATAATAATCTTTGCATTTTTGTTTTGCTTAATTAAACTTTTATTGCCCAACGAAACTTAGCCGATTTTGCGCGAGGATTAGCATGACTTTCCTCAGCTGATGGTCTAATTGCGTCAGGCGCCACTTCGCTATAAATACCTTCTCTGAATAAACTTTGAAACGATTTTTTAACACGTCGGTCTTCTCCCGAATGAAACGAAAGTATGGCAACTTTTCCGCCTGATGCTAAAACCGAAGGAAGCTTTTCTAAAAATTTATCAAGTACACCAAATTCATTATTTACTTCAATGCGCAAGGCTTGAAAACAACGTTGACATGTCTTTTTAATTTCTTCTTTACGCGTATTTTCTGGTAAAAACTCTAAAGTTTCTTTTATAATTTCTTGCAACTGGGTTGTAGTAGCAATTACAATTCCTTTTGATATTTTTGAAACAATAGCTTTCGAAATTAATTCAGAATGTGGTTCATCCGAATTTATTGTAAACAATTCTTCTAATTTTTGTTGTGAAATTGTTTTTAAAAGAGCCGCCGCCGATTTCCCACTTTTCGGATTGAGTCTTAAATCTAAAGGGCCTTCAATTTTAAATGAAAACCCTCTTTCTGGATTATCTATTTGCATGGACGAAACCCCTAAATCTGCTAACACAAAATTTAACGGGCCTGATTCATTCGCAATTTGATCTATATCCGAAAAATTCATTTTTTGAATCACTAATACATCTGAACCAAAACCCAAAGTTTCCAAACGTTCTTTAGTGCGTGGTAATTCAAACGGATCAACATCTATGGCATATAAACGCCCACCAGGAGTTAAACATTTAAGCATCTCTAAACTATGGCCACCATAACCCAAAGTGGCATCTAAGCCTATTTGACCAGGAATGATATTTAAAAATTTTAAAATTTCTTTTACACATATTGACCGATGCATACCAGCAGGAGTTCGTCCTTGTAGCTTTACTTTTTCAATATCGTCGGCATATTGATTTGGATCAAGCTCTTTATATTTTTCTTTAAACGCTTTTGGGTGTGTGCCATTATACCTTACTCTACGCGGTTGTTTTGATTCTTGATCATCCATTTGGTAAAGCTAACATTAAAGTAATGGCTTTACAGTATTGTTTTTTATAACACATTTATCTGCAATAAAAATCATAGGAATATAAGCTCGCGAAAATTGCTAAAATAGAAAACCAATTTGCAGTTTAAATCTGAAACAAATGGAAGAAAAGCAATTTCTTATATTTTTAGGTCAAGAAATTGCTAAGCAAAGAAAAAAGCAGGGCTTAACTCAGCTTGATCTTGCAACGTTAGTTAATATGGAAAAGCCAACCATGACAAGATTAGAAAAAGACAGAACTAATCCCACATCTTTAACACTTCTTAAATTCAGCAAAGCCTTAAATATTCCTATTTCGAAGTTTTTTAAATTTCAATAAAAATCATTTTATCATTTCACTAATTCTTTTATCTTTGCTACCCTAAATTAAAACCCATGTTGTAAATGGGAAACATATGATGATAAAAATTACATTACCCGATGGTTCGGTTCGTGAATACGAAAAAGGAACTACTGCCATGCAAGTTGCAACAAGCATTAGCGAAGGTTTGGCCCGCAATGTGTTAGCCGCAAAATTAAACAGTGTAGTTGTTGATGCAAATACAACTATTAACGAAAATAGCACCTTAAGTTTATTAACGTGGAATGATGATGATGGTAAAAATACCTTATGGCATTCATCAGCACATCTATTAGCCGAAGCTTTAGAGGCCTTGTATCCAAATGTTAAGTTTTGGGTTGGCCCAGCATTAGAAGCTGGTTTTTATTATGATGTTGATTTAAACGGAGAAGTTTTAACACCAGCCGATTTCGAAAAAATTGAAGCTAAAATGTTAGAGTTAGCTCGTTTAAATAGTGTATTTATTCGTAAAGAAATTAGTAAAGCAGATGCCATTACATATTTTACTGATAAAGATGATTCTTATAAATTAGATTTATTAGAGCGTTTAGATGATGGAAATATTAGCTTGTACACGCAAGGTAATTTCACAGATTTATGTCGCGGTCCGCATATTCCAAACACTGGTTTTATTAAGGCCGTAAAGGTTTTAAGCATTGCTGGTGCTTATTGGAAGGGCGATGAAAAAAATAAAATGCTAACCCGTATTTATGGTATAGCTTTTCCTAAAGACAAAGAATTAAAAGAATATTTAGTTTTATTAGAGGAAGCAAAAAAACGAGATCACCGCAAATTAGGTAAGGAATTAGAATTATTTTGTTTCTCCGAAAAAGTAGGAGCAGGTTTACCGTTATGGTTGCCAAAAGGCGCTATGTTGCGCGAACGCTTAATTCAGTTTTTACAAAAAGCGCAATTAAAAGCGGGTTATTTACCAGTTGTAACACCTCATATTGGTCAAAAAGAATTATACGTTTGTTCTGGCCATTACGAAAAATATGGAGCTGATTCGTTTCAACCCATAAAAACGCCACATGAAGGTGAAGAGTTTTTCTTAAAACCAATGAATTGTCCGCATCACTGCGAAATTTATAAAGCATCTCCAAAATCTTACAAAGATTTACCGGTTCGTTATGCTGAGTTTGGAACAGTTTACCGTTATGAGCAAAAAGGCGAATTACATGGTTTAACTCGTGTGCGTGGTTTTACTCAAGATGATGCCCATTTATTTGTTCGTCCTGATCAAGTGCAAGAAGAGTTTGAAAAAGTAATTGATTTAGTGTTATATGTATTTAACGCCTTAGATTTTAAAGATTACACAGCTCAAATTTCATTACGTGATCCTGAAAACAAAACGAAATATATTGGAACTGATGAAAATTGGGAATTAGCAGAAAAGGCAATCATTGATTCGGCTGCTAAAAAAGGCTTACGCACCGTTGTTGAAACTGGAGAAGCCGCATTTTACGGGCCAAAATTAGATTTTATGGTTAAGGATGCCATTGGTCGTAAATGGCAATTAGGAACCATTCAGGTGGATTATAATTTACCCGAGCGTTTTGAATTGGAATATACAGGTTCAGATAATCAAAAACACAGGCCAGTAATGATTCATCGTGCGCCATTTGGGTCATTAGAGCGTTTTATTGCAGTTTTAATTGAGCATTGTGGTGGTAATTTCCCACTTTGGTTAACTCCAAATCAATACGCCATTTTACCTATAAGCGAAAAATATAACGATTATGCAAAAAAAGTTTCAGAATTACTAAATAATTCCGATATTCGCGGCCTTGTAGATGAAAGAAATGAGAAAATTGGGAAGAAAATTCGTGATAACGAGGTAAACAAAGTACCGTTTATGCTTGTCGTTGGCGAAAAAGAGGCGGAAGAAGGAACTGTTGCGTTGCGTGAACACGGTAAAGGCGATATAGGAACAATGACTATTGAAGACTTTGCGAAATTGATACAAACTACTATTGAAAGCGATTTTAAACAAAAAAGTATATCATAAATTAACTAAAAGCGGAGGTCATTATTAGCGTATTTAAAAAACCAATAAACAACAATAACAAAAATACTGGGCCAATTAAGCCTGGTACTGGTCCTGCAGCACCCGTTCCTTTTAAACGCCCTCGTGGATTAAGAGAAGGATTTAAACGCCCAGGAGTTAGAGAAGAGCAACACCGTATCAATAATAACATTCGAAATGTTGTTAATGTACGTGTAGTTGGAGATGATATTGAACCAGGAGTTTACACGATTGCAGAAGCTATTAAAATGGCTCGCGATATGGAAGTAGATTTAGTTGAAATAGCTCCAAATGTTGACCCTCCTGTTTGTAAGTTGATTAATTATGGTAAGTATTTATATGAATTAAAGAAAAAAGCGAAAGAGGTAAAAGCAAAAGCTTCAAAAGTTGTGGTGAAAGATATCCGTTTTGGACCACATACTGATGAACATGATTATCTATTTAAAAAGAATCATGCTATAAAGTTTTTACAGGATGGTTGTAAAGTAAAAGCGTTTGTATTTTTTAGAGGACGTGAAATTGTATTTAAAGAACAAGGAACGATATTATTATTGCGATTTGCATCTGAATTAGAGGAATGGGGTAAAGCAGAACAATTACCTGTTTTGGAAGGTAAAAAAATGTTAATGGTTCTTGCGCCTAAAAAAGCAGGAAAATAAACGAGAGTACTAACAAATAAAATAAATAAAGTAAAATGCCAAAAATGAAAACAAACTCTAGTGCAAAGAAGAGATTCTCTGTTACTGGGACCGGCAAGATTAAAAGAAAACACGCTTTTAAAAGTCACATTTTGACTAAAAAAGCAACAACTCGTAAACGTGAGTTATCAAAAACAGGCTTAGTACATAAGCGTGATATGAATAACGTAAAGTTTATGCTTTGCATGTAATCATTAATTAACCCGAGTACAACGGTTATTAAATTAACCAGAAACTACGTTTTAAAAGTGCTAAAAATTAGCCACGTAAAATCAAAAAATTAAAAAGAAATGCCACGTTCAGTCAATCACGTTGCGAGTAGAGCTCGCAGAAAGAAAATCCTAGCTTTAACTAAAGGTTATTGGGGTGCAAGAGGTAATGTTTGGACAATCGCCAAAAATACCTTAGAAAAAGGTTTAACTTATGCTTATCGCGATCGTAAAAACAAAAAACGCACAATGCGTTCATTGTGGATACAACGTATTAATGCAGGTGTTCGCCAATACGGAATGAGTTATAGCGAATTTATTGGAAAAGTAAATTCAAAAAACATTGGTTTAAATCGTAAGGTTTTAGCTGATTTAGCGATGAATCATCCAGAAGCTTTTAAAGCAGTAGTTGATCAAGTTAAATAAGATCCTATTTTAATATAAATAAAAAGCTATCTATTAGGTAGCTTTTTTTTTTGCGTCTATGTTTTTTTTACTTGATAAAAATCATTTTTTGCTCTGATGCAAATCAGTTTAAAACTCCTAAAATAGAATGATCTTTGCAGAAGATAATTATTAAAGAATGAGTAAAACAAAAATATCCGAGTCGATTAAAGTTTCTGAATTAAAACGAACATTTAATTCTAAATTCCCATTCTTGAAAATTGAATTTTTTAAGAAGAAACATAAAAATTTAAGTGGTTCAGCAAAAAAAGATCTTATTTTAGACGACTTCCCTATTGTTTTTTCTATAGAAGATTTAGCTAATTTAATAAATGAGGATGTTACTGTTTCTGAATTTGAAAAACAAATTAATGATAAATTAAAATTGTCGGTGCAAGTATTCAGGAAATCAGGAAAGTCGTGGTTAGAAACAACTTTTACGGATGGTTGGACATTAAAAAAACAAAATCAAGAAGGTATAGATTTAAGTCAAATTTAGATTACAAAAAAAATTAAATAAAAAAAGGAATCAGTAATGATTCCTTTTTTTGTGAATTAATATTTTACTAAAATGGAATTCCTGTAGTACCGCCTTCAATCATTTCATTTACTTCTGGTTTAATGCATAAAATGGGTACTTTAGAATGATTGATCAGTTGATGAATGTAATTATTTAATAAAATAGTTTTCATTTCTGTGTCTTGATCTGTCATTGAAATTATAATATCGGCATTTACTTTTTTAGCAAATTGTAAGGTTTTTTTTACTTTATGTTCTGTTCTAACTAAATCACAATGAACAGAAACGTTCTTTTTTTCGCATTCTTTTTCAATTTGTTTTAAATACACATCCAATTTGAATTTGTGAGTTGTTTCAGATTGATTATACATACCTAGTATACTTAAGGTCGCATTAAATAGCTTAGCAAACTGAATAGCTACATTTACTTTTTGTCTTGTATGTATCGATAAATCTATTGGTAATAATATAGTTGAATAGCCTTTATTGATGGGTTTAATTCTTACCGTTAAAATTGGTAAA
>CANLAV010000049.1 GCA_947487905.1 Bacteroidota bacterium
AAAGATACATTCATTTTTTCTGTTTTTACGAATTATTTTTTAGTGTGTATCAATTCCATCGCTTTTGATAATTCAAGATCTTTTCTTAAAATTAAATCATCAAGCGTAAAGTGTATTTTGTAATCAGGCAGTATACCATGTCTGGTGAGTGTTGGGCTAACATCATGTATCACTCTAAATGCAGGCATTCTTATTTTTATTTTTGTGTTTGGTAATTTATAATTTGGCATAATGCCTGCGTTACATCCTTCTATGGTTCCGCCTGTTTCTTCTCCAATAAAAATCGCCTTATTATCGCTTTTTAAATAAGCAGATACTAAACAAGAGGCTGAAAAAGAACCACCATTAATTAGCACCAAGATATTTTTATCATAATGATTTTTTAATTTAGGTTTAATCATAAACTTGTAGTTATCGGTATCATGATGAGATGTTTTTTTTCCAGCGAGTTTAAAAACACTTAATATGACTTTAAAAACAGTGTTCCCATGTGTGTATTTTTTTAAAGGAAATGAGGTGATGGTTGTTTTTAAGGTGAGTGATTTAGTATCTTTGATCAAGTAACTCAAGAGTGTTTTGGCATTGTTCATGCTTCCTCCACCATTATTTCGTAAGTCAATAATTAAGTTTTCTGATTGGTGTTTTGCTAGTTTTGAAAATAATTTTCGGTATGCTTTTTTGCTTCTAGAGGCAGAAAAGGCATCAATTTTCAAAAACATGGTTTTCTTTTTTGAATCTAAAAATCGGTATCTCATTTTAGCGCGTTTGTATGAAATGAGCAAACTGTCTGGTTTTGGTCCAAACGCAATGGGCTTACTATTTTTAATAATTTCAGTGGCATACGCAAATTTCTGAATGTCATGTTTGTTTTTGTAGTGTACATGAATACTATCTGTAAATCCAAATAACAATGGAAAAAAATTAGTCAGTAATGTTTGTTGAGTATGACCGTCACTTGTTTTGTTCAAGCCATCTGAAGGCATGATAACGTTTAAATAATTTAAGATAGAATCGGAAGAGATGCCATTTAATTGAGTAATTTCTGTTCCTTTTTTTAAAACGCTATCTTGTTTTTTTGAGATAGAACCGAGCACATAAATTTTAGAATCAACGGCAGTAAAGAGATAAGGCGATTGTTTTATTTTTTTGTAGTTCGTGGCTTTATCATAGGCTTTTGAAAATCGACTCGTTGTATGACCACATTCTAATTCATGAATAATAAATCTAGTTTTAATTCTAAATTCTCTTTCAGTTAAACTGTCTGTTAATGACTCAATGAACTTATCAAACAATATTATATAGTGAGCTTTTGGTTTGTATAATCCTATAACAGGATGCATTCTCAACGTCACTGTTTTAAAAATTTCCGCGTCTTCTTTTAATTGTTTTGGCGAATATTTTTTAGTTAATACATATTGTTTTGATTGCGAATAAACTAGATTGCTGTGGCAGTAGAAAGCTAAAATAAACAGGAAAATTGATTTGGAAAATGGCATAAATGTTATCTTTGTACAAATATAAATATATGAATAAATTCAAAATAGGTGTCTTACGAGAAGAGAAATCACCACCCGATAAACGAGTTCCGTTAACGCCATTAATTTGTACCGAGTTATTAAGAACCTATCCTCATTTAGAAATCGTTATCCAGCCTAGTAAAATTAGATGTTATAGCGATGAAGAATATGTGGCATTTGGTTTAACCTTGCAAGAAGATTTGAGTGATTGTGATGTGTTGATGGGAGTGAAGGAAGTCCCTAAAGAAAATTTATTACAAGGAAAAAAATATTTTTTCTTTTCGCATACCATTAAAAAGCAAGCTCACAATATTAAATTGATGAATGCTTTAATTGAGCAAAAAATTCAGATGGTAGATTACGAAACTCTAACAGATAAAAATCATAATCGCATCATTGGATTTGGTCGTTTTGCTGGAATTGTAGGAACATACAATGGTATTTTAGGTTATGGACGTAAGTACGATTTGTTTCAAATTAAACCAGCTAATTTATGCAGAGATAGAGCAGAAATGGAAGAAGAGTTGAAGCGTGTGAAATTACCAAATGTAAAAATTGCGTTGACAGGAGGCGGAAGGGTTGCTAATGGAGCGATAGAAATTTTATCGGCTTTAAGAATTAGAAAAGTAACTCCCGAAGAATTTTTAATGTCATCGTTTAGAGAACCTGTGTATTGTCAATTAAATCCAAGAGATTACGTGGAACTACCGAATGATCATAATTTTGATTTGAATGAGTTTTATAATCACCCAGAACATTTTATTTCAAAATTTTCTCCCTTCACTAAAGCGACCGATATTTTTATTTCGGCACATTATTGGGATCCGCGTTCTCCAAAAATGTTTACAATAGAAGATATGAAAGCTTCTGATTTTAAAATGAGTGTAGTAGCGGATATTACTTGTGATATTGATGGTAGTGTGCCAACAACATTACGTTCGAGTACGATTGATAAACCTTTTTATGGTTACAATCCAAAAACTGATAAAGAGGATGTGGCATTTAGTAAAGAAACGATTTGTGTGATGGCGGTTGATAATTTACCCTGTGAATTGCCTCGTGATGCAAGTGATGATTTTGGAAAAGATTTAATGGAACGTGTTATTCCATTTTTATTTAAAGACGATGCGGATCAAATTATTGAAAGAGCTAGTATTTGTAAAGATGGAAAACTCACCTCAAATTTTGAGTATTTAAGTGATTATGCTTACTAAATTTAATGAAACGATTATGAAAAAACGATTGACACATTTAAGTTTGCTATTACTAATCATCAGTATGAATGGTTTAGTATTTGCCCAACAAAGTAAAAAAATAAAGGTTTTGTTTTTTGGGAATAGTTACACCTATGTTAATAATTTACCACAACTCATTTATGATGTTGCTTTATCAAAGGGAGATACTTTGTTGTATGATAGTAATTGTCCTGGTGGGCAAACATTTAACGGACATTTTGTCGATCCAACTACTGTTTCAAAACTAACATCCCAACCATGGGATCATGTTATTTTACAAGCACAAAGTCAAGAGCCGTCTTTTCCTCCTGCACAAGTTGCTAGTCAAACTTTGCCTTATGCTATTAAATTAGATAGTATGATTAAACACTATAATCCATGTGCTGAAACCGTATTTTTTGAAACCTGGGGAAGAAAAAATGGTGATGCATCAAACTGCCCTTTTTATGCGCCACTTTGCACCTATTTAGGAATGCAAAATAGATTAAGAGCGTCTTATAAATTATTTGCAGATTCAACGCATGGTGTTTTTTCTCCAGTTGGCGAAGCGTTTAAAAAATCAATTGCATTAAATCCTTCCTTAGAATTATATAGCCTTGACCAAAGTCATCCATCGCTCGAAGGTTCTTATTTAGCAGCATGTGTGTTTTACGAAGTATTATTTCACAAAAGTGTTTTAACGTCGACGTATACAGCAGGCGTTTCATTAGCTAATTCTGTTTTCCTAAAACAAATCGCACATAGTGTAGTGGGTGATAGTATTTCAACTTGGAATATTGGGAAGTACACGCCCTACGCTCCGTTTACAACCAGTTTAATCAGCGCATTAAATTATCAGTTTACGGGTTATTCCAGTTCACTGGCTAATAAATGGTATTTTGGAGATGGAACAACAAGTTTATTAAGTAATCCAAGTCATGCCTATGCTGTTTCGCAAACGTATACGGTTTCACATGTTGTAACAACTGGATGTAAAAAAGATTCAGCTTCTTTTATATTATCACCAATTATTTTAGATGTTTCTCAATCTGCTTCAATAGAAAATTCTTTTTCAGTGTTTCCAAATCCAGTTAATCATATTTTGTTTACGAATTCAAATGGGCATTTTAAAATCTTTGATTTACTTGGAAATGTCTGTTTGCAAGGTAATAAAAGTGATGAAATTATAATTGAATCTTTAACTTGTGGCGTTTATTTCATTGAATTAACTTCTGCTACTAGCACAACTAAAATAAAATTTTTTAAAGAATAAATTTTAAACTTATTTTTTATTTTGCTATAAATTATAGCGATAAACTGCTATAAAAATATTTATTTTTGAAACTATAAATATATATTTTATGGATATTGCGAATAAATCAATTTTACCTGATGAGGTTTTAATGAATAAAATTTACATGATTCGTGGTATAAAAATCATGCTTGACCGCGATTTAGCTGAATTGTATGGTGTTGAAACGAAACGATTAAAAGAACAGGTAAAACGAAATAGAGAACGATTTCCTGTCGATTTTATGTTTGAATTAACGGATTCAGAGTTTACGAATTGGAGGTCGCAATTTGCGACCTCCAATTCAGATAAAATGGGATTAAGATATAAGCCTTTTTGTTTTACAGAACATGGTGTGTTAATGTTATCAACTGTATTAAACAATGCGAAAGCAATTCAAGTCAATATACAAATCATGCGAATATTTACTCAAATGAGAAAATTACTTTCTGATAATTCAGAATTTAGATTGACCCTTGAAGAACTAAGAAAAAAAACTGAGAATAATACTAAAAACATTGAGGTTGTATTTCAGTACCTCGATGAATTAATTGAGAAGACTGAAGAGCAAAAACCAAGAACACAAATTGGATTTAAAATTGGATAGAATAAAAAAGCTCGAAATTAATTTCGAGCTTTTTTATTAAAGTTGTTTTTGTTTATTTCAAACTTCCAATCATGTCTTCTGGACGAACCCATTGATCAAATTGTTCATTTGTTACATAGCCTAATTCTATGGCAGCTTCACGTAAAGTTTTATTTCCTTTGTGCGCTGTTTTAGCAATTTTGGCTGCTTTTTCGTAACCAATATGAGTATTTAAAGCAGTAACTAACATCAATGAATTTTCTAAATGTTTTTTAATTTCAGGTAAGTTTGCTGTAATACCATCACTACATTTTTCTGTAAACGAAACACAAGCATCACCAATTAAACGAGCTGATTGTAAAACGTTAGCAGCAATTAATGGCTTAAATACATTTAATTCAAAATGACCATTCAATCCACCAACAGTTGCTGCCACATCATTTCCAATTACTTGAGCGCACACCATAGTTAAAGCTTCTGGTTGAGTTGGATTTACTTTTCCTGGCATGATAGAAGATCCGGGTTCGTTATCTGGTATAACGATTTCACCAATGCCACAACGAGGTCCAGATGACAACATACGCACATCATTTGCTATTTTAAATAAAGCCACTGCACTACGTTTTAAAGCACCGCTTAATTCAATCATGGCATCGTGCGCTGCTAACGCTTCAAATTTATTAGGCGCCGTTACAAAAGGAAGACCCGTTAAATCTGCAATTTTTTTAGCAACTAAAACATCATAACCTTTTGGTGTATTTAAACCTGTTCCAACTGCTGTTCCTCCAAGTGCTAATTCTTTTACAGCTTCTAATGCATTTTTTAATGCGCGAATGCTCATGTTTATTTGTTGAACATAGCCACTAAACTCTTGTCCTAAAGACAATGGTGTGGCATCCATAAAATGCGTACGACCTGTTTTAATAATCGTTGAAAATTCTTTCGCTTTTTTGTCTAATGAATCACGTAATTTTTCCATACCAGGAATAGTGATTTCAACAACTTGTTTGTAAGCTGCAATATGCATAGCCGTTGGATATGTATCGTTACTACTTTGAGATTTATTCACATCATCATTTGGATGTAATACTTTTGGTTCGTCTGTCAAAGCACCACCATTCATCACATGAGCGCGGTAAGCAATAACTTCGTTTGCATTCATGTTACTTTGTGTACCTGAACCTGTTTGCCAAATCACTAAAGGAAATTGATCATCTAATTTTTTTTCTAAAATTTCATCACACACTTTTCCAATTAAATCGCTTTTTTCTTTACTCAATACACCTAACTCGCAGTTAGCTTGTGCAGCCGCTTTTTTTAAGTATGCAAAGGCATAAATGATTTCTTTTGGCATGCTTGCTTCAGGCCCTATTTTAAAATTGTTACGAGAACGTTCTGTTTGAGCACCCCAATAAACATGAGCAGGTACTTTTACCTCGCCCATTGTGTCTGTTTCGATTCTAAATTCCATGGTTTATTTTGTTTTTATAAGATGGCTAAATTACAAAAAGTGATTGAAAATAGTACAATTATTTTTTTTGGCATCAAATGATTCTCATCAGTAATTCATGATGCTTATCAGTCTGTTTTCATTGTTAATTTATGTTTAAAAAATCAATTTTAAATAAATAAAGCCGTAAGTTTGTTTTAAATAGAATTGATTATGAAATACATTTGCCTTTTTATCGCCATATTTTCCGTATCTACTTTTTTTGCTCAAAATCCAGCAGAAAAAAATTCGCGTAATGAAAAATACATTCAAGTTTCAGGCGTTGTATTAGATGACAGTTTGCAGCCACTTCCTTTTGTTTCTATTATGTTGAAAGGCACGCGTTCGGGAACGGTGAGTGATTTTTATGGTTTTTTTACCATTGTGGCTAAGGCAGGAGATGAAATGCAATTTTTCTCCATCAATCATAAAAATAAAGTTTATAATTTGTCTGATACATTAACAGGAAAACATTATTCAATCATTCAAATTTTAACGAAAGATACCATTCAATTACCAACGGTTAATGTTTTTCCTTGGCCAAGTAAAGAGCAATTTAAACGTGCTATTTTAAATTTAGATTTAACGGATACGGATATTGAGCGTGCTGCTAAAAATATGGATAACGACGATGTTCGTTCTTCTATCCGAGGAGGAACAATGGATGCGGCTTCCAATTACAGAGTAAGAATGCAACAGCAATATACTCGCTTGTATCAAGCTGGTCAATATCCAAGTGTGAGTTTATTAAATCCTGTGGCTTGGGCTCAATTTATTGATGCATGGCGAAAAGGAAAATTGAAGATTAAATAGTCATTTTTAAATGTGCCTTTCAACAGGCTCAGTGCACGAAAATAAAAGCACATAAATTAAAATTAAATGTGCGTTAGGGATTGCAGTGAAAATCCTTTTTGAGGAACGAAAAAAGATTGTAACGAAAAGCCCGGCCAAAGGCAACGCCCAAATTTATTTTATTTTTGCCTTTCGACAGGCTCAGTGCACGAAAATAAAAGCACATAAATTAAAATTAAATGTGCGTTAGGGATTGCAGTGAAAATCCTTTTTGAGGAACGAAAAAAGATTGTAACGGAAAGCCCGGCCAAAGGCAACGCCCAAATTGATTAATATTCTTAGCCAAAGTTAACACCCAAATTCATACAACTTTATTGCTTTTCTTTTTCCTTAAAATGATATACATAGTGAACAGGAAAGGGATTTGTATTTGGTAAATTTTCTTGTTCGATGATTATATCTTCTTGAGAAATGATGTCATCTGTTTGCATGTAATCGATATCTGTTTCATCATCATCGGGCCAATGGTATTCAACTTTTTGGGGCCCGTCTTGTTTGTAGAAATAAGCAACTAAAACACCTGAAAGCGCGCCAAATAAATGTCCTTCCCACGATACGCTTTCATCTACCGGAAATATTCCCCAGGTTATACTGCCATACAAAAACACAACGATGCTTGAAACGACCATTAATTGCTTATGTTTTCGAAATACGCCACTGAAAAATAAAAATGTTGAAAAGCCGTAAATTAAAATACTCGCACCAAAATGATAAAAAGGAATAATATCATTATTTCTTCCACCAACCCAAAGCCAAATGCCACTGATGAAATAAATCCAAAAAAAGACAGGCAACGCAATTGGTTTATAAAAATAAAACAGCATGGTACTCAACACAAACAATGGAAGTGTATTATTTAAGATATGATTAAATTCTATATGAAGAATTGGCGCTACTAAAATGCCAACGAGGCCATTTATTTTTCTTGGAGAAACTCCAAAATGAAATAAATCTAATTTAAAAAAATAATTGATGCTAAAAATGATCCAACATAAAACTACTAACAGGGTAGGTAGTAGTACTATTTTTTTAAATTCTTTATAGGGAAATGCATTCATGATTTAATTACCATCTAAAAACATACCACTATAAAATTAACTGACAATTACGCCAAGCTGTCATTAATAGTGTAACTCGCTATTAATTTGTTTTTCCTGGATAGACTTTTAATGCTTCTTTCAAACAAATAATCGCGTTTTTTAAGTCTTCTTTATTTAACACATAAGCTAAACGAACTTCATTGATTCCTGCGCCAGGTGTTGAATAAAAACCAGTTGCTGGTGCCATCATCACGGTTTGACCATTGAAGCTAAATTCTTCTAATAACCATTGACAAAATTTATCAGCGTTATCAATTGGTAACCGGGCAATGCAATAAAATGCACCACTTGGTTTAGGACAAAATACGCCGTCAATTTTATTAATTTCTTCAATAACAAAATCTCTTCGTGCAATGTATTCTGTTTTTACGCCATCAAAATAAGATTGAGGAGTATCTAATGCTGCTTCTGCACCTATTTGTCCGTAGCTTGGAGGCGATAATCGCGCTTGTGCAAATTTCATCGCAGCAGCCATTACTTCTTTGTTTTTGCTAATCATAGCGCCAATACGTGCGCCACAAGCACTGTAACGTTTCGAAATCGAATCTAATAAAATGACATTATTTTCAATCCCTTCTAAATGCATAACAGAAACATATTCTTTACCATCGTAACAAAATTCGCGGTAAACTTCATCACTCAATAAAAATAAATCGTGTTTTTTTACTAAGTCACGCAACGCTAATAGTTCTTCTTTAGTATATAAATAACCAGTTGGGTTACCAGGATTACAAATCATAATCCCTTTTGTTTTTGGAGTAATTAATTTTTCGAATTCTGAAATAGGAGGTAATGCAAATCCTGTTTCGATAAAACTACGAACGGGAATAACAGTTACATCGGCAGCTGTTGCAAAGCCATTGTAATTGGCGTAAAATGGTTCAGGAATAATCACTTCATCATCTGCATTGAAACACGTTTTCATTGTGATTTCAATAGCTTCTGAGCCACCACACGTGATAATAATTTCGCTGGCATTGATATTAATATCGTATCCTTTATAGTAGTCACATAATTTTTTACGATAACTTTCATTTCCTGCACTGTGACTGTATTCTAACACTTTAAAATCTGCTTTTTTAACGGCATTTAAAAAAGATTCTGGCGTTTCAATGTCGGGTTGTCCAATATTTAAATGGTAAATTTTTGTTCCTCTTTTTTTTGCATCTTCAGCAAATGGAACCAATTTACGGATAGGAGACGATGGCATATAAATGGCCTTATTTGAAATATGTGGCATAATAATGGGTAGTTTATTTTTAAATAATTCGGGTAAAAGTAATAATTTATAACCATATACTCTATACGTATTTTTCTATTTTCCTTCTGAAAAAAAAGATAAATTTGTATTCCTTAAATCCTATAAATTCAAATGAAATTAAACAAACGAAAAATAATCAATGATCCTATTTATGGTTTCATTACTCTGCCAAATGATTTGGTATTTGATTTAATCAATCATCCTATTTTTCAGCGTTTACGACGTATCAAGCAATTAGGATTGACTAATTTAGTTTATCCTGGTGCATTGCACACACGTTTTCATCATGCTATTGGCGCTATGCATTTAATGACAGAAGCCTTATTAGTGCTTAAATCAAAAGGTGTAACTATTACAGATGAAGAATCTGAAGCCGCTATTATTGCTATTTTATTGCATGATATTGGTCATGGTCCATTTTCGCATGCTTTGGAACATACGATTGTAAAAGGAATCAGTCACGAAGATATTTCTATGATGTTGATGAATGAGTTAAATATCACCTTTAAAGGAAAATTGACTTTAGCCATAAAAATATTTAAAGGCGATTATTCTAAAACCTATTTACATCAATTAGTATCGAGTCAGTTAGATATGGATCGATTGGATTATTTAAAACGTGATAGTTTTTTTACAGGCGTTTCTGAAGGTGTGGTAAGTAGCGATCGTATTATTAAAATGTTGAATGTGGCTAAAGGCGAATTGGTTATTGAAGCGAAAGGGATTTATAGTGTTGAGAAATTTTTGATTGCAAGACGCTTGATGTATTGGCAAGTGTATTTACATAAAACAGTGTTGAGCGCCGAAAATTTATTAGTCAAAATTTTAAAACGTGCTAAAGAATTATCGCTTTCAGGAACAGAGTTATTCGCCACACCTGCATTATCTCTTTTCTTGAAAAACAACTTTAATAAAAAAGATTTTACGTCCCAAAAAGAATTATTGAATCAGTTTGTTTTATTAGATGATTACGACATCATGGCTTCTGTAAAAGTGTGGACGCAATCTGACGATAAAATATTAGCATTACTATGTTCAAGTTTGATAGATCGTAGTTTATATAAAATAGAATTACAAAACACCAAATTTAGTGCGTCATACATCAAAACATTACAAGAAAAAATCATGAAAAAACACAAAGTGTCTAAAAAAGAGACCGAGTATTTTGTGTTTTCAAATAGTGTGATTAATAGTGCGTACAATTCATCGGAAATTAAAATCAATATTTTATATAATGATGGTAAATTGCTTGATGTTGCTAAGGCTTCAGATCAGTTAAATATTAAAATGTTAAGCAAAAAAGTAACGAAGTACTTTATCTGTTTTCCGAAAAACTTGTAATGGAATTGTTGTATACTTTTTTATTGTTCAAATAAATTATCATAACTTTTTTTACATTCATTAAAATTAAAAGATAATTTAAAGGTCGATTATATTAACATTCATGATTCTTTGTATTGCCGAAAAACCAAGTGTTGGAAAAGAGATTGCTCGCATTGTGGGTGCAAACACTCGCCGAGATGGTTTTTTTGAAGGGAATGGTTATTTAATTAGTTGGACATTTGGACATTTATGCACACTCAAAGCACCTGATGATTATAGTCCTGATTGGAAACGTTGGACCTTAGATTATTTGCCAATGATTCCGCCAAAATTTCAATTAAAAGTAATTGATAACAGTGGCGTTCAAAAACAATTTAATACACTTAAAACATTATTAGAGCAATGCACATCTGTTGTAAATTGTGGTGATGCTGGTATTGAAGGAGAGTTAATACAACGATGGGTTTTAGCAAAAGCACTGAATACAAAACCTGTCAAACGGTTATGGATTTCATCGCTGACTGATGAAGCAATTACTGAAGGATTTAAACAATTAAAAGACAGTAAAGAATACGATTTATTATACGCTGCTGGAAATGCGCGTGCCATTGGTGATTGGTTGCTCGGTATGAATGCGAGTAGATTATATACGATAAAATATGCTAATGGAAAAGGTGTGTTATCGATTGGTAGAGTTCAAACACCAACATTGGCTTTGATTGTAAATCGCTACAATGAAATTTTAAATTTTGTTCCTGAAATCTATTGGGAATTAAAAACAACGTATCGTGAAGTCATTTTTAATTCCACTAAACGAAAATTTACTTCTAAAGAAGATGCTTCTCTATTACTAGCACAAATTAAAAGCAGTTTATTTGAGATTGTTTCTAATACCATAAAAAAAGGGAATGAAAGTCCTTTGCCATTATTTGATTTAACATCGTTGCAGGTTGAGTGTAATAAGAAATTTAATTTCACAGCGGATGATACATTAAAACATATTCAAAAATTATATGAGCAAAAATTAGTGACTTATCCAAGGGTCGATACAACGTATTTGCCAGATAATATGTATCCAAAAATTAAAGGTATTTTATCGGATATGAAACCTTATGCTCAGTTTACAAACGTTCTATTAGATAAATCAATTAAGAAGAGTAAAAAAGTATTTGATGATAAAAAAATAACAGACCATCATGCTATTATTCCTACAGGTATTGTGCCTCCTTCAGGGATGTATTTGCCCGAAAAGCAAGTGTATGATTTAATTTCGCGACGATTTATTGCAGCATTTTATCCGGATTGCGTGGTAAGTAATACCGTTGTTTTAGGTGATGTAAATGGAAATGAATTTTCGGCAACTGGTAAAGTTATTTTAGAAGAAGGCTGGCGCGTGTTGTTTCCCAAAAAAGAAACAGATGCCAAAGATGGTGAGGAACAATTGATGCCCTTATTTGTGAAAGGTGAAAAAGGGGAGCATCTTCCTGATTTACAAGAAAAGCAAACACAACCACCTAAAATGCATACTGAAGGTACTTTGCTAAGAGCCATGGAAACCGCAGGAAAGCAAGTGGATGATTTGGAGTTGCGTGAATTAATGAAAGACAATGGAATAGGGCGACCATCTACGCGCGCTAATATTATTGAAACGTTATTTAAAAGAAATTACATTGTTAGGCAACGTAAAAATTTAGTTCCTACCATTACAGGCATTCAATTAATTAAAACGATTAATAATGAATTGCTTAAATCAGTAGAATTAACTGGTCTTTGGGAGAAAAAAATCAGGCAAATAGAAAAAGGTGAATACGGTGTAAATTTATTTTTAGCCGAAATGAAAGAGATGGTAAGTCATTTGATGCATGAAGTAAAATCCGAAACGGGTCGCTTAATCACTATAGAAAGTGAACCTAAAAAAGAAGTGGTAGATACTAATCAGATGGAAGCAAAAGATAATTCCAAAAATAACAGTTCATTACCTACGAAACCAAAACTAGAAAACAGTTCATTAACTTGTCCGAAATGTAAGCAAGGAATGATTGTAAAAGGTAAAACAGCCATGGGTTGTAGTGCTTACAAACAAGGTTGTCAGTTTAAAGTTTCATTTGATAATTTCGGTAAAAAACTAACAGAAAAGCAAATTAGTATTTTGTTAAATAAAGGCAAAACGCCTATTATAAAAGGATTTACAATAGATGCTAAAAAACAAAATGGGTATTTAGTTTTAAATAACGTATTTGAGCCGACCTTTGTAAAAGAAGAAATAACTAATCCTGTATATAAAGAAAATGAAACCTGTCCTAAATGTAAACAGGGAAAATTAATTAAAGGTAAAACAGTACTAGGTTGCAACCGTTATAAAGAAGGTTGCGATTTCAGAGCTGCATTTGAAGTTAATTGAAAAAGAAAATTTAAAATTTTAAATCATCATGGGCACTTCCATGATTAAAAATTCAGCATCACTTTCTGCCATTAAATTTACTTTTTCGATATCCCAAATACCAAAACCATCACGTGTATTTAAAATTTGACTATTTACGTTTAATGTTCCATTTAAATTAAAAATATATAATCCATTTCCTTTTCCTTTAATCGTGTAGTCTGTGGTAATTCCTTTATCAAATTTCCCTAAATGAAACCACGCATTTTGATGAATCCACACACCTGCATCATCTGGGTTTGGAGAAATAATTTGTTGTAATTTATTATGTCTATCTTCTAACTTAAGTGTTATTTGATCATATCGAGGCGTGACATTTTTTTTGTTTGGAAACACCCAAATTTGTAAAAACTTAACTTGTTGATCTTTGTTTTTATTGTATTCGCTGTGTTGTATACCAGTTCCAGCACTCATCACTTGGATATCACCATTTTGGATAACAGTAACATTACCCATACTATCTTTGTGCTCCAAATCGCCTTGTAATGGTATACTGATAATTTCCATATTATCATGCGGATGAGTTCCAAAGCCCATTCCTGCGGCTACAGTATCATCATTTAAAACGCGTAATACCCCAAAATGCATGCGTTCAGGATTATAGTAATTTGCAAAACTGAAGGTATGTTTACTGTGGAGCCATCCGTGATTTGCATCTCCACGAGATTCTGATGTGTGTAATATGGTATTTTCCATAATTTTCGAGTTAGTGTTTGGTAAATGATTAAATCCTAAAACTTCCAATTCTTTTAATTCATCAATATCATTTTTAATAATATTGCCTAAGGCTGAAGAAGCAACAAACATGCCTGTTCCTAATAAACCTTTTTTCAAAAAATCTTTTCTATTCATGTTACGTTTTTTTAAGTTACATGGTTGATTAATCTATATTCTTATGTTAAAACAAATTGAGCACAATTTAGTTTATTTTTATTTTAAATCTTGATTTAAAGTTAAACCTAATTTTTGACGAATGGTATTGGCTAAAATTGAAATTGCAACCGTATTTTCGCCACCTAATGGAACAATGATATCAGCAAAACGTTTGGTAGGCTCAATAAATTGTTCGTGCATGGGTTTTACAGTGTCTAAATAACGTTTGAGTGTTTGTTCAATATCTCGTCCGCGCTCAACGGTATCACGTTTTATGACGCGCATCAAACGCTCGTCGGCTGGGGCATCTACAAATACCTTGATATTACAAATGTTGCGGATGCGTTCATCGGTAAACAATAAAATGCCTTCTATTAGAATCACGTCTTTACTTTCAACCGGAATGGTTTCGGCAGAACGTGTGCAGGTAATGTAAGAATAGATTGGTTTTTGAATGGTATGGCCTTTCTTTAATTCATTGATGTGGTCTAATAATAAATCAAATTCAATGGCATCAGGATGATCAAAATTGACGCTTTTACGTTCTTCTATGCTTAAGTTTGAATTGTCTTTGTAATACGAATCTTGCGACAAAATAGCCACTTGATTTTCTGGCAATATGTCCAATATTTTATTGACTACTGTGGTTTTCCCCGAACCTGTACCGCCACATATCCCAATGATTAACATACTATCTTTTTTAAATGATGAATGTAAAAATAATCATTTATTTTTTGAGTTAAATAAAAGAAGTGTATAATTTAAAATACATTTAATAAGAATGGATTAAATTGAAAAGGTATTTAATAAAAAAAACCGTTGACAATTACTAATGAGTCTTTGTCAACGGTTAATGATATATAATTCTGATAACCTTATTTTATATAATTGTAAATCGTCAGCATAAAGTGGACTAAAATTAATCAAATATAAGGTAGTGTTTCCAATAAACCCTAAATTTATAATAACATGGAAACAAAGAAAAAACAAACCACCGAGAATTTCATCAAAGAGATTCGTAGAAAAACCAGAAGGA
>CANLAV010000050.1 GCA_947487905.1 Bacteroidota bacterium
AAAATTAATTTTGTAAAAACGCTTTCTGATATTCGTGAAGGCATAGGAATGCCTTTATCCATCAATACAGCATTGTCGTTTAAAGATAAGAATGGCATTTTAAAATTTTATAATCAATACGAATTAATTTCCTATTTAAATTCAAATTGCGAGTCTACAGATGGTTTTGTTTTAGAAGCATTGGATGGTGAAAGTACGGTGATGATTGAATCATTTATTGAAGGAAAAGAATTTTCATGTATTGTATTAGAAGACTCTGATAATCATGGAAAAGCAATAGCGTTACCGCCCACAGAAATTAGAAAAGGAAAAGAATTATTTGATTACAGAAGTAAATACCTTCCAGGACTATCACGCAAAATAACTCCCATTGATGCTTCAAATGAAGATATTAATGCGATAAGAAAAGAATGCGAACGATTATTTTCAGAATTATGTTTTGATGTATATGCACGTATTGATGGATTTTTAAGTAAGAATGGTGACGTATTTTTAAATGATCCAAACACAACATCGGGTATGATGCCTTCTTCATTCTTCTTTCACCAAGCTGCCGAAATTGGATTAAACCCTTCGCAATTTTTGACTTACATCATTCGTACATCTTTACATAAACGCATTAAAGACAGTAAAGGTGCAGGTATTTACGAATCATTACTTTCTAGATTAGATGCCAATTTAGAAAATGAAAGAAATAGCACGCAAACAAAAATCCCTGTAGCAGTTGTTTTAGGAGGGTTTTCTAGTGAAAGACATATATCCGTTGAAAGTGGTAGAAATATTTTTGAGAAATTAGCATCATCAGAAAAATATGCTCCTATACCTGTTTTTTTATCGGGTAGTAATGGGCAACATATTTTGCATCATATTCCTATTAATGTATTGTTAAAAGACAATGCTGATGATATTAATGAAAAAATAAACCATTGGAGAACACATCCAATCATAACTGAAATCATAGCAGCTTGTAAAAATATTACAACTAAATATTGTACTACACAAACTTTATTAGAACCAAAAAACATATCGTATATAGATTTAGCAAAAGAAGTAAAACAAGTGTTTATAGCCCTTCATGGAAGACCTGGAGAAGATGGAGCTATTCAATCAGAATTAGAAAAAGTAGGATTAAGTTATAACGGTTCGGGGAAAGAAAGTTCGGAAACTACAATTGACAAATATAAAACTAACGAGATTTTATTACAGCATGGTTTTTTAGTAGCTAAACATGGTTTAATAACAAAACACGAATGGGAATCAAATAAAGAAAAGGTGCTTCAAAAAATTAATACCGATTACACTTATCCTCTTATAGCAAAACCAGTAGACGACGGTTGTAGTAGTGCTGTGAAAAAAATTAAAAATAATGAAGAGCTTGATGCATTTGCTAACCTTATTTTTAGAAATGAAGAGTCTTTAGATAAACACTCGGCAAGTTTATTGCACATAAAAGAAAAAGAAGAATTTCCTCAAAAACAAGTTTTATTAATTGAAGAGTTAATTAGTAAAAATAATGCATCTCATTTTTTAGAAATAACGGGAGGTATGCTTACCACATTAAATGCAAATCACGAAATTGAATATGAAGTATTTGAAGCATCAGAAGCTTTATCAGAAGGTGATATTTTAAGTTTGGAGGAGAAATTTTTGGCGGGACAAGGTCAAAATATCACACCGGCTCGCTATTCAAGAATAGAAAGTGAACGACAAAAAATTTCGGAAACAGTAAAAGAAACACTTGGAAAAGCAGCTCAAGTTTTAAATGTTATTGGGTATTGTCGCATTGATGCATTTGTTAGAATTTACAATCCAGATAAAGTAGAAGTTATTTTTATTGAAGTAAACTCATTACCAGGTATGACGCCCGCAACCTGTATTTATCATCAAGCCGCACTCAATAATTACAAACCGTATCAGTTTATTGATAAAATTTTAGATTTCGGACAAAAAAGACATCATTTAAATAAATAAAATGATAACAATGTTATTTTAATCCATAACTGATTAGTATTAAGTTATTTATACTTATTAATAACAGAATATTAACCGTTTATAAACACATAAATAACATTAACCGCAATTATATTTTAGCTTAAATTTAAAACCATTAGGTTATTAACAATAATAACTGTACTTTTGTTAATAACTGTTTAAGGCTAAAAAATAATGTTTGAAATACTAAAGAGTTTTGAGAGTAAGTTTGGATCTTTAAAGAAAAAAGGTCTTCGTATTGAAGGTTTAACAATGATTGATCCTAAAAGAAAAAAACACGTTATAAATATTTCAAAACCATTTATTTTTGATAACAGACAATTGCCCAAGACTTACGAAGGCTTGGATATAAAATCGAAAATTGAAGGTGGTTTACCTGAAGAGTTTAAAATCGAAAGAGAAGCCATAATTAAAGAATACATATGGGCTCCAAATAAATTTGAAAAATTTGTAGACCGTTGTTCTGAAGATATCAAAAAACAGTTTGGGAATCCAAATATGTCGCGATCAGAAATGCTTGATGCTTTAGCATTTGGTAATTTTGAGGAACATGTAAAAAAATCAACGGCATTGATGCTAGAAGGAAAAATTCCAGCATTCAAATTGAATTAATCCATAAAGCAATTGTTAGGGAATAATTAAGGGTTAAACTTTTATAAATTGCTCAAAAAATCCTCTCAGAAATGAGGGGATTTTTTTTATCATATTTATAATATCTTTATAGCTTAAAAACAGACCTTGAAAAACAAACAAACATACAAAGTAATGGCCGAATGGTTAAAGGCTATTTCAATATCATTTATCGTTGTATTAATTATCCGAACATTTTTATTTGAAGTCTCGTCGGTTAATTCTCCATCGATGGAAAAAAGTTTGTTAACTGGCGATTTTATATTTATCAATAAACTGTCCTACGGACCTCGCCTTCCAAAAACAATATTAAGCATCCCCTTCATCAATCAAAAATATTATTCTGAATTTTTCACACTACCGTATTTTCGTTTGTCAGGCGATTTAGGAATAGAACGCCATGATGTGGTTGTATTCAATTATCCACAAGAAGACGAATACCCATTAGATCATCGCACTTACTTTGTAAAACGATGCATTGCATTACCAGGTGATAGCATAAAAATTGAAAACGGTAAAATATATATTAATAATAAGGCAACAACAGATATTGAAACCTATCAATTTAACTATCATTTGAAGTCAACCAAAGTACTTGATTCGAGTTATTTAGCAAGTTATCAAATTTATGAAGGTGGACAAATTTCGGAAAACAACGATTACTCTTTTACACTCACTAATCCATTATACGATACATTAAAGGGTAAGAATTATGTTTCTGTTATTGAAAAACAAACAGAACAAAAAGATATGTGGGATGAATTTGTATTTCCTTATAACGAACATTATAAGTGGAATGTAGATCATTTTGGTTCTTTAAGAGTTCCTCAAAAAGGCGATCTTATAAAATTAGACACGACTAATTTATGCCTCTATGAAAGAATCATTTCAGTGTATGAGCACCAAACATTACAACTAAAAAATGGAATAATTTATATTAATGAAATAGCAACAACAACTTACACGATTCAACAAAATTATTATTTTATGTTGGGAGATAATAGACACAACTCACAAGATAGTCGTCATTGGGGATTTGTACCAGAAGACCATATTGTTGGAAAAGCAACCCTCATTGCATTTTCAATTGATAAATTATTTGGAAATGGTATCAGATGGAATAGATTATTTAGCACCATTCAATAAATGCAAAAAAACATATTAGTATCTACGGCGTATTTACCTTCTGTTTTTTATTTAAAACAAATCTTATTGCATGATACCTTATTGATTGAAAAACAGGAAAACTATATCAAGCAAACGTATCGTAATCGTTGTGATATTGTGACTGCTATTGGAACAATGCCGTTGAGCATTCCACTGATTAAACAAAGCAACAAGGAATTAATTTTCGAAAAAAAAATATCTTACGCCGAAAATTGGCAACAACAACATTGGCGTACTTTAGTAAGTGCTTATAAAAGTTCCCCCTACTTTGAATTTTTTGAACATGAATTTAAATCATTTTATGAAACACAGTATGAGTTTTTATTTGATTATAATTTACAATTACTTGAAACGATTCTAAAAATTTTAAGAGTAAAAAAAACAATTCAATTCACCGAGACGTATGAATTAAATCCTTCAAACGTTATTGATTACAGAGCACTAAGTGAATTAAATCAAGCAAATATCAAGATTGAAACTAAACCATATTATCAAGTATTTGCTGATAAAAATGGGTTTAAAGAAAATGTGAGTTGCATCGATGCCTTATTTAATATTGGATTAGATATAAAACAACTTTAATCGTATTTACAATACACTTTCGTATACCTTTTCATACATAGGCAATATGACATCAATGTCAAACTTTTTTGCTTGTTCAAACGCATTCAGTTTAAATTGGGCTAATTTTGCTTCATTTGAAAGCAATGCAATGGTGTTTTTTGCCATATCTTCATAATCACCAACCTTGCTCATGTAACCCGTTTTGCCATGAATGTTTAATTCAGGTATTCCACCTGTATTAGTTGATATAACTGGCATTTTCATAGCCATTGCTTCTAAAGCTGCCAATCCAAATGACTCCGTTTCTGAGGGAAGTAAAAACACATCACCAACAGCTAATATTTCTTTTGGATTTGCGATCATGCCAACTGAAATAATATCACTACACGTATTTAATTCTCTGCACAATTTATCAATGGCAGGACGTTCTGGACCATCGCCAACTAAAATTAATTTACATGGAATATCTTTTCTAACACGATCAAATATTCTTAACACATCATCTACTCGTTTTACTTTTCTAAAATTTGAAACGTGTATTAAAATTTTTTCATGCGGTTGAGCATATTTATGTCTTTGACAAACTCCTTGTATGGATTGATATTCATCAATCTTTATAAAGTTAGGTATAACCGTTATTTTGTTTGCAATCTTAAATGTTTTCAAGGTATCCTTTCTTAAACTTTCAGACACTGAAGTAATGGCATTGCTTTTATTTAATGAAAAGAAAATAACTGGTTCAAAAGATGGATCTTGACCAACTAAGGTGATGTCTGTTCCATGCAATGTTGTGATGTATGGTAAATTTATTTTACGTGATTTTAAAATTTGTTGTGCCATATAGGCAACAGATGCGTGAGGAATTGCATAATGCACATGCAAAACATCAAGCCGTTCATAAATAGCCACATCAACAATTTTACTAGCTAATACACTTTCATAAGGTTGAAATTCGAATAAAGGATAATCATTTACGCTTACTTCATGATAAAATAAATTATCGCTAAATTGATTTAATCTAAATGGTTGCGAGTACGTTATAAAATGTACTTTATGTCCTTTTTGCGCCAATGCAATACCCAACTCTGTAGCCACAACACCACTTCCTCCAAAGGTTGGATAACATACAATTCCTATATTCATTTTCTTAATTCAATAATTAGTTAATGAGTCAATTGGGCAATGAAATTAGATAATTTGAAACAAATAACATTCATTCTCAAATTATCTAATTGTTATATTGTCTAATTAACTTTATTTCCATTAATATCTAACTCAATGATTTCATAACCAAGTTTAGATAATTTTTCAAAGTTCGATGCTTTATCACCTACAATCAGCATAATCATTTTATCATATGGTAAATAGGTCTTAGCTAATTGATCAATTTCAGTTTTAGTAATCGTTTTGATGACATCGCCTTGTTTTGCAACAAATGTATTTTCTAAATTGAAATCAATTATACGTTTCACAAAACTTAATTTTTGAAAAGGAGATTCATATTTTAAAGCATCAGCTTGAGCCATTGCATTTTTAGTGAATTCTAATTCATCTGCATTAATACCACTTTGATTGTATTTTTTTAATTCGTCCATCATGATCACTAAAGAACTATCCGTTGCATTTGCTCTTACGCCAGCACTTAATGTATAAGGTCCAACAAATTTACCACCACTAAAACCACCTCTTGCACCATACGTAAATCCTTTTACTTCACGTAATATAGTGTTAATGCGGCTATTAAATGCTCCTGCAAAAGAATAATTCATAATAGTTGATTTAAAATAATCATCCGTTGCATCATAAGGTAATGAAATATACCCTACTCTAATTTCTGATTGAGGTGCCCCTTTTTTATCTACAAAATACAAACGCGTTTTCTCCACTTCAGGATAACGGTATTTTGCTGAAGGCATTTTATTCTCTGATTGAAGTTTCGTTAAAAAATTTAATTTCTTTAAGGCTGATGCTTGATCGATGTCTCCACTGATTGATAAGACAGCGTTATATCCTGAAAAGTTTGCGTAGTAGTTTTTCAAATCATCTAACGTTATAGCACTAGCACTTTCTGACGTACCACTTACCGGTAATGAAATTGTAAATTCGTTACCATACAATAATTTTGAATACACATTATTAGCGATAGAAGTCGCTTGTGTTGATTGATTCACAATGCCATCTAATTGCTCTTTCTTAACTAAATCAAAATCTTCTTGAGAAAATTTAGGGAACAATAACATTTCTTCTGCGATTTTTAAGGTAGCATCTAAATTTTGTTTTAAAGAAGAAACCGTCATCGAAATCTCGTCATTATTAGCCGAAAAATTAATTTCACTTCCTAAACGCTCCAACATACTTCCAATTTCTTCAGCTGAATGTTTTTGAGTTGATTCGCCTAAGATAGAAGCTAACATACTTGCTGTACCCGCTTTATTCATCGCTTCAAATCGATGACCTAATGGCATACTAAACTGGATATTTACTTTTGGAATGTCATTACTATAAATACCAATTGCTTTAATTCCATTAGTAAAATTTGAAGTCCAATACGCAGGAACAGGAACCATTTTAGATGGTTGAGCTACTGGAACCATACTTCTTGTAAAAACATCTTTTGGTTCGGAATACGATAAGTTTTTGTATTCAGCGCTTTCACTTTCGATGGTTCTTTCATACATGTTCCATGTATCCGCTTTAGCAGCTAAATCAGATTTTCCTTTAGGTACACAACTTAAAATTACCCCAAATTTCCCTTTGATATAGGTGTTGTAAACACGCATCACATCTGCTTTAGTTACTTTTAAATTATTTGCTAATTCTGTTTTTAAATAATTTGGATTGTTTGCATACGTTTGATTAGCTGCTAAAGTCGCGCCTTTACCTTGCACGGTTGCTAAGGTGTTATATAAATTACTTTGATAAGATGTTTTATATTTTTGAATATCATCATCTGTAACGCCTGTCTTTTCCCAAGCAGTTAAAGTTTCATTCAATAATTTTTCGATGTCCGCTAAATTAGTTCCTGCATTAGCTCGGATCATGATTTCAAATTGCCCAGCTAATTCTCTACTGTAATTGTAAGCATTGGCTGAAACTGCTTTTTGAGATTTGATAAATGCTGTATAAAAAGGTGAACTTTTTGAAGTTGATAATACTTCTCCTAACACATCTAAAGCAGCTTCGTCTTTATCCATAGATGGAACAGTTGGATGCGTTATTTTAAACATAGGGAAACGAACATTGTCTGTGTAAGAGATATAACGATTTTCAGTTAACACCGCTGGTTGTTTCATCATATTTTTAACTTCTGGTCCACGAGGAATTGAACCAAAATATTTTTCAGCTAACTTAACTACCTCTGTTGTATTCACATCGCCTGATACAGTTAATACTGCGTTATTTGGTCCGTACCAACGCATGTAAAAACGTTTTAAATCACCTACATCAACTCTATTTAAATCTTCAATGTATCCGATGGTTGTCCATGAATAAGGATGTCCTTTTTGAAACAAGGCTTCTCCTGTTTTTTCACTCACTAAGCCATACGGACGATTATCGTAATTTTGTCCGCGCTCATTTTTTACTGTAGCACGTTGAACTTCAAATTTCTTTTGTGTCACAGAGTCTAACAAAAACCCCATTCTGTCAGCTTCTAACCAAAGCATTTTTTCTAATTGATTAGATGGAACCGTTTCAAAATAATTTGTTCTATCTGAATTTGTAGAACCATTTAATGTTCCACCTGCTTCTGTAATGATTTTAAAATGTTGTTCATCAGCTACATTTTTTGACCCTTGAAACATCATGTGTTCAAAGAAATGAGCAAAGCCCGAACGACCTTGTTGCTCTCTATTAGAACCAACATGATACGTTACGTCCACATAAGCAATAGGATCGCTATGATCTTCGTGAACAACAATAGTTAATCCATTTGACAACATAAACTTTTTATAAGGAATCACGATTTCGTTTCCAACTTTAGCAACCGTCTCTAGTAATTTTGACGTAGGCTTTGCAACAATATTTTTTGAAATCGGTTTTACAGCTGGTACTTTTGCAGTTTGAGCATTAGCTATTGTGAAAGCTGAAAACAAAAGGATGGATGGAATTAATGGTTTCATGTGGTTGTATGTTATATTTATTTGTTTCTAATTATTGAATATTAATTGATTTCATTGGCGGCAATGTCTTCATCTAAAAAACCAGTACGTTTAAAATAATCAATAAGCGCATCGTTCATTAATCTATTTTGCTGTTTGGCATCTAAGTGAGGCAATTGTTCTTTCACTTCCCAATGTGGCCAATCATCATCATCTCGGCCTTTGTATTCATAAAAACCGTAAGGCTGTAAAACCGTACAAACGCCAATATGCATCACTTCCAATTTTTCATCTTTTTTGTATGCGCGATATGGCTTGTCTAATTCTTGTAAACCAATCATAAACAAAATAGCGTCATGATCCATTTCTGTTTCAAAGCGTTCTTTTAATTTATTTTGTAACTGTTGCCAATCAGATAGTATCTTCGTCATCATCATCAAATTTAGCTCCTTTTGGAGGTGGTACAAAATATTGTAAATTTTCTTCAATATAATTTAATATCTCTTCTTTGCCTTGTCTTTTTTCGGCACTTGTTACAAAAATATCAGGTAATTCTCCCCAATAATCAGTTAAGCGTTTTTTATATTTCATGAAATTACTGGCCCATTCATTCTTACCCAATTTATCTACTTTTGTAAAAGCCAATGCAAATGGTATTTCATGTTGTGTGCACCAATCCATAAATTCTCCGTCAATTTTTTGTAATTCTAATCGGCTATCAATTAAAATAATAACTGAAATTAAATTTTTTCGTTTAGTAATATAATTACTAATTAACTCTTCAAATTTATCCAAATTTGTTTTACTTGTTTTGGCATATCCATAACCCGGTAAATCAACCAAATACCAATTATCATTGATTGTAAAATGATTAATTAATTGGGTTTTGCCTGGCTTAGAAGATGTTTTTGCCAAATCTTTTTGATTAACCAACATGTTAATTAACGATGATTTACCAACGTTACTGCGGCCAATAAAAGCAAATTCGGGTTTATCTGGTGGAGGACAACCTTTATTATCTGAACTACTCTTTAAAAATTTTGCTGATTTTATTTCCATTATTTTTGATACAAGGCTAAAGAGACTTTTTAACTCAAGAGAGTGAAGGCTTGTTTATTTTTATTAATATGTATGTTGTTTTATTGAATTTAGTTTTTGTTATTCTCTTTCTTTTAATTCTTTGATATACGTTTCAATGTGTCTATCCGATTTGCTTTTATAAATATCAGCTATCGTAACCAAAATACCGGTTTCCTCTACTCCACCAAATGTTGGATTAATAGCGGTTCCAAATGATAACATGGTGCTTGATAAATTACTATACGCATTTACCATTGGCGGAATGTTTTCGCCTAACGATCTTACCAATTTATTTAAAATAGTGTGACCTTCTTTGAATGGCTTATCTTTAATTTCATTTAAAAATTCTGAAACATCTGTTTTAATTTCAATACTATGAATAGGCGTTACTAACTTTTGAGAGTCGGGAAAATAATATTTCATAAACGATAAAATATAATCACGAGCCTTTACATTAAAATCAGTATACATTGTTACTTTTCCATTATAATATTTCATTTCAGGATTATCAACAACAATAGCACACAAACCATCCCACAAATTATCAAGGCTAAACAAGCCTTTTCTGAATTGTTCGGATGGTTGATACATTGGCTGAATAAACGAGCGGCCTAACTCGATGGTGTAAGGTAAATACGTTTTATAAAACTCATCCGAAAAATTAAACAATTCAGTGGTAGCTAATAATACTTTTCCATTAACGTATTCAGCATCTTTACATAAAATATAACGGTAAGCGCCCACAATTTCATGTTCTACTGGATCCCACACTAATAATTGTTTGTAAGGGTGTGCACAAATATCAAAATCATCAATATCAACAGCTAGGCCAGTTCCACCACCAGCTTGTCTGAATGTCACTTCACGCAAACGTCCAATTTCCTGCATAGTATTTGGAGAATCATGATGTGTAATAATATAAATTTCATTATCACCATTATTTGTTTTTCTAACAAATCGCTCCTTTGTTAATTCTTTTAACAAGGCTTCTCTCGGAATTTTATCTATGATGTCTTGCATAATTCGTATTAAGGCAACAAGATAACAAAAAATGAGAAAAAAACAGTGATTTAAAACGGCTTTTGAATAATAAAAGATATTAACGCATCGGTATTTAAAATCTCCTTAAAAATGAAAACTATACGCACACATTATTTCTATCTTTAAATTTATGTCGCCAATACTTATCATCTCTTGCATCGGTTTATATTTTGGAGGATTACTCCTCATTGCCTATCTCACGTCAAAAAACACAACTGCCGAAAGTTATTTTTCAGGTAATCACACATCGCCTTGGTACGCTGTGGCATTTGGTATGATTGGTGATTCGTTGAGTGGCGTTACTTATATTTCGGTGCCAGGAAAAGTTGGCACAGCTCATTTTTCTTATTTACAATTGGTACTTGGTTATTTTATTGGCTATTTTATTATTTCAAAAATACTGTTGCCAATTTATTACAAAATGAATTTGGTTTCTATCTATTCCTATTTGCAAGATCGATTTGGTAAACACACACAAAAAACGGGCGCATTCTTTTTTATTTTATCGCGTATACTTGGTGCATCTGGGCGTTTGTATTTGGCTGCTGGGGTTATTCAGTTTTTTGTGTTTGATAGAATACAAAGTGTGCACATTCCATTTTGGTTGAGCGTTTCGGTTATTTTAATTTTAATGTTAGTGTATACGTATAAAGGTGGTATTAAAACCTTGGTGTGGACAGATACCTTTCAATCTTTATTTTTAGTTTTAGGCGTGGTGCTTTCTATTGGTGTTATAATGAGTAAAATGGATATCAGTTTTACACAGACCGTAAAAACAATTTATCAATCTCCTTTATCTCAAACATTTTTTTGGGACTGGCATAAATCGAATTTCTTTTTTAAAGAATTTATTGGTGGAATTTTTATAGCAGTTGCTATGACAGGCTTAGACCAAAACATGATGCAAAAAAACTTAAGTTGCAAATCATTAGGCGAGGCACAAAAAAATATTTTTTGGTTTAGTATTGTGATGGTCATCGTCAATGTTTTCTTTTTATCCTTAGGAGTTTTATTGTATCAATACTATGCCTTTGCAAGTATTGATATTCCAACTAATTTAGCAACAGGACAAATTATTTCTGACAAAGTTTTTCCAAATTTAGCATTAGGGTATTTGGGAATGTTTGCAGGCTTAATATTTATTATTGGTTTAACAGCAGCTACGTTTAGCAGTGCTGATAGTGTATTAACAACACTTACCACATCCACATACATCGATATGTTGGAATATGACAAGAACACTATTTTATCTGAAAAAGAAAAATCAAAACGTCGAACGCTTATTCATATTGGTTTTGCAGTAATCATGTGGTTAGTTATTATTGTGTTTGATATTTTAAATCAACGTGCTATTATCGATACCATTTTAATGCTAGCAGGTTATACATACGGACCCTTATTAGGATTATTTACGATAGGATTATTTACCAAACTCAATTTAAAAGATGCGTTAGTGCCTGTAATATGCGTTATTGCGCCAATATTTACTTACTTGATTGCAAATTATATTGTAACGCCATACTGCAATTACCAAATAGGTAATGAGTTAATTATCATCAATGCAGGTATTACCATAATAGGATTGGTGTTGGTGAAGAAAAGAAACTAAATCTTTTCTATTTCAATTGTGCAAAATAAGCCTAAGTGTTTGCTAAATGGTTTAACTAACCATTCCATTGCTTTTGCGAAACTATATATAAAAAAAGGAATTAAGGAACTACGAGAAACGCCACCACTCAACACATACATAAACGGCGTGTGGTAAGTAATTTTAGTAATCTTGAGTTGCGGAAAATCTTTTGCAAATAATTCTAAATCTCTTTCAAAATAAATGTGTGGCAAAGCTTGGTTAGAATTACTTAATGGATTGCCAGCTTTAATTTCTCGAGGACCATTTTCTTCAAATGGTTCGTGATGAAAGCGTTTATAAATAAATCGTCCTAAATTAGAATTAGCAGGTTCAATCATGATAATTTTTCCGCCTTTGATTAACGTTCGTTGGGCTTCTTTTAAAAATAAATAAGGACGAGGAATGTGATGAAATACATTCAACATCATAATGCTCCCTAATTCATTTTCTTGATAAGGCATTTCCTCTGCACTAAAAATTTTATCTACTACAGGTAAATCTAAAATATCAGACGTAACGACTTCCGGAAATACATCTTTTAGAAAACCGCCACCAGAGCCAATTTCCAAATACACTCCTTTTCCAACTGACTTAGAAACAGAAATAAATTGTTGATACCATTCGGTATACAAGCGTTTTAAAAATGGTTTTTCTAAAATAATAGTTCGGTGAGCCAAGCTTGCTCTTGGATCATCTAAATCAAAGTTGATGGTGTATTTTTTAAACACGGCTTTTACTTGCAAAAATATTCATATACCTACTTTCTGGGAAATCCAAAAATGATGTTACCTTTTCTTCTGTTAATTCTACCAACGAATTTTCTTCTATTAAGTAAACAAAAAAATTGTATTGCTTTAAAAACTGAAAATAATCTAAAACACTTGTTCCTGCAATGCGCATGCCATAAGGCCAAAACTCGGAAAGCATTTTTAAATCAGGATTTTGAAATGTTTGGTGCATGCCAAGTACAGCAATCATTTCATAACCTTGAATGTCCATTTTAATAAAACTAACAGGTTGTCCATTCAAATAACTATCTATATCAACTGCATCAATATCAATTTCTTTATCGTAATCATCAGGTTTATAAGTGCGATGATCTACGTTTAAATGTTTAGATGTGTAAATAGTCAATAATCCTGGTTTATCAGAAACAGCTTTATTATTAGCAATCACATTCTTTAATGATGCACAACGTTTTTTTAAATAGTTAAAATTGGTCGTGTCAGGTTCAAAGCAATGTACCTTTCCATTTGCGCCAACAGCATTAGAGAGTATTTCAGCATAAAACCCAATATTTGCGCCAATATCAAGCACGGTATCATTAGGCTTGGCGTATTGTTTAATTAACGAGATTTCAAAAGCATCTTGTTTTTCCTTAAACGATTGGTACGTTATTTTGTAAAGAGGGAAACAATGTTTAAATAAAAAATCTCCTAATTTTATTTTGAATGTTGATGTCATTTATTTTGTTATTTCAAATAAATACGTTTGTTCGCTTATACCTTCCGTATGAATTAGCCTGAGTTTATTAGGATACTTTTGCATGATAGGCTGTGCAATATTGTGTAAGGTATTAATCACTTGTCCTGTGTTTTCATTAGGATTAATGCGTAAACTCGCTAACATAATATGCGTAACACCTTTCTCATTAAAAAAGGCTAAAGCACTATCGGGATTAGATTGTTGAGTTAATGAATCTTTTTTTATCACACTGTAAATAGGAAAAAACTTTTTACCATTAGCATACACAAAACTCATGGGCGCTTTGCGACTTGCCACCAAAGTGTTTTGAGATAAGCTATCAGCACACCATTTACTGCATTTTAAAAAATTTTGCCAATCGGGTGTGTAACCATAAAAAATATTTCCTGCAAAGTTTTTCTTTACAATGGGAATATTGGCAGCGCCTCTTTTAACAGAAGCTAAAAGTATTGAACCCGAAATGACACAAACAATAACAACGTAAATTAGCTGTCCCATCCCTGTTTTTTTCACCAAGGCATAAAATAAATTATAAATTAAAATAAGCATCACTGGCATACAAATTAACACAATACGAGGTTGATCCCAACGCGCTTGAAGTATAATAAATGACAATAGCAGTTGTGCTCCAGTAAATAATCCGAAAAATACTAAAGGTTTATTTTTTTGTTGAAACACTTTGAATAGGGCAAACAAACAAATCACCACCACTAAAAAAGCAACCGAACTGTATTCTCCTTTTAATTTTTCGAATGCTTCGGCAGACTGCAATGCCAAAGGATTTTCGGAACGAAAGCCTAATAATTCAAAAAAACGTTTTCCTAAATACAAATTACAATTGTCAAAAAAACGACCAATAAAGCCTGCTAAATCATCGTTTCCAAGTGCTTTATCATACGGGTCTTTCAATAATAAAATTTTACTTTGTCCAGCAAACTGATTTTGTGTTCCCCAAATTAGCTTCACTAATAATTCGTAAGGAATTTTAAAAATTAAATAACTGCCAAGAGCTAGTCCCGCATTTTTCCATTGCTTTTCGATAACGAAAAATAAAATAAGCACGGGAACGGCAACAATGGCAACACTTTTGCAGGTAGCAATTAAAAAAGTAAATAAACCAAGTAACACCCATTTTTTTAAATGTTTCAATCCATT
>CANLAV010000051.1 GCA_947487905.1 Bacteroidota bacterium
CTGCAGGATTTAAGTGTTACCGAAAAGAAGTTTTAGAAACCATTGAATTAGATCGCATCAGATTTATGGGTTATGCTTTTCAAATTGAAATGAAATACAGAGCTTATAAAAAAGGATTTAAAATTCAAGAAGTACCTATTTTATTTACAGACAGGATTCTTGGAGTCAGTAAAATGAGTACCAAAATATTTAAGGAAGCGTTTTTAGGCGTTTTACAAATGCGCTTTAGTGCATTATAAACCATGTTTTAAATTAGTATGAAAGTAAAATTTATGTTTCTTTTTGTAGCATGTCAAGCTACATTATTATCACAAAACGAAAAGCATTTAAAAAATCTAACGATGTTAACGCACGGTGGAGATAATGCAGAGGCTTACTTTAGTTATGATGGCAAGTTTGCATCATTTCAGAGTAATAATAAAAATTGGGGAGCAAAATGCGATCAAATATTTAATTTAGATATTGAAAAAGCTGGAAGAGATAGTTTATATAAACCGACTCAAATTTCATCAGGGCAGGGGAGAACAACGTGTAGCTATTTTTTAAAAGACAATAAACATATTTTATTTGCTTCAACATTTAAAGGTGGCATAGATTGTCCTCCAGTTCCAGAAACTAAAGGAAAATATTTATGGGCTGTATACAACACCTTTGATATTTATGTGGCAGATTTAAAAGGAAAAATAACTAAGCAATTAACAAACACTCCTGGTTATGATGCAGAAGCAACAGTATCTCCTAATGGCGATAAAATTGTTTTTACCAGTGATAGAAGTGGTGATTTAGAATTGTGGACAATGGATATTGATGGTAAAAATCAAAAACAAATTACCTTTGGACTTGGTTATGATGGTGGTGCATTTTTCTCTCCTGATGGAAAGCGTCTTGTTTTTAGAGCATCCCGACCAACAACTGAGGATGAAGTAAAAGAGTATAAAGAATTATTAAAACAAGGATTAGTCGCACCAACAACCATGGACATTTACACTTGTAATGTTGATGGAAGTGATTTAAAACAAATAACCTTTTTAGGAAAAGCAAGTTGGGCTCCATTTTTTCATCCTTCAGGCAAAAAAATAATTTTTTCAAGTAACCATCATAGTAAAAAAGGCTATGATTTTCAATTATTCATGGTTAATGATGACGGAACTAATTTAGAACAAATAACAAACCAAAGTTTATTTAATGCATTTCCAATGTTTTCACCTAATGGCAAAAAATTAATTTTTTCTTCAAACAGAAATAATGGAGGAACAAGAGACACCAATTTATTTATTGCCGATTGGGAAGATTAATACATTATCAACTGTTTTTAAACTAAATGAAGCATTATTCTACATTCGCCATTGAACAATTTTGTAAACACATTCACGGTGATGTTGAAGCATTTAATTGGTTAATTAATAACGACTATCGCGAATTAATAGCTGTTATGGATGCAATTAGAGATGATAAAAAAGCATTCAACTATTTAATTGAAGGTAAATTCATGGTATTAGCGGCATTTGTTAATACTATTTGGGATGATGAAAAAGCTTTTAAATTTTTAATTTCGTCTAAAGCATATGATTGGGCCGCCTGTGCCAATATAGTAAATGGAGATGAAAAAGCGGAAGCAGCATTAAGAGCTTCTGGAAAGTTTCATTTTATTGCCTTAGCTAAATCAATTTTAGGAAAAATACATGATGATGGCGATAGAGCAACAACACCTTGGGGTGTCATGAAAAATTTGTTTGATTTTAAAAAGAAATTTGATTAATAATTATGAGAATAATAGATAGCATTCCACATCCTTCAATTAGTATTTCCATATTTAACATGAACGATAAATACATTGTGAAATTTGAAGCAGGGCCGATGGAGCAAAGTTTTAAATTTCAAACAGAGCAAGTTAAATCTGTGGAAAATTTAAAGAAAATGATTAATGCTGATTTTATTGAAACTGTTCGTTTGCGCTTTAACGACATGTTTCTTCAAATGAAAGAAGCCGCTTCATTATAATTCTGTTTGTATTTTATAAGTATGATTGACTTAATAATATAACTTACAATTTAAGTTAACAAATGTTTTTCACGAATATGAAAATCACATTTTGTAATTAAAACGCCGCACCAAAACTTATAAAATAAGTTCTTGCATTACCTGGTAAAATACCTGGACCAGGATATCCGCCAGATCTTCGAGTGGCATATTTCTCATCAGTCAAATTATTTATTCCAGCTTTAAAATTATACATGTCAAGAAACTGATAAGCCAGAGAAATATCCATGACATTGTAACCAGCTAATTTTCCAATGGTAGCTGTTGCATTCGCGATTTCTGTATTTGCGGCATCAGTAAATACATCTCCAACAGCATTGTATTGACAGGTAATAGAAAGTTTTTTATTTGTGTAAGTAACTCCAAAACGATGAATATAATTTGGTGCATTTTCAACCCTTTTGTTTTCTATTGATTTACTTGGATCTGAAGAGATTGAAGGATTATTCCACTTTGTATAAATGGCGTTAATAAATGAATTAGATGTAAAAATAGTAATATACCCGAGTTTAGAGTTTTCCTTAAATAAATCCTTCGCACTAAATTCAATATACGACTCAATTCCTTTACTGACAGAAGTTCCAATGTTAGTTCTAAATAAATTTCCATTTTGGGTAATAGAACCAATTCTATTATTGTATAAAAGATAAAATACTGAAATATCGAATGTTATAAATTGTTTAATTTTACCTCTATATCCAAAGTCGGCATTAAATCCGTTTGCATCTTTTAAATTTGGATCAATGATTTCGGTTGTTGCAGAAGGAGTAAGTTCAGAGAATGTAACTGGTCGATAGGCTAAAGAATAGTTAGCATACATATTCGTTTTATTTGTAATAGCATATTCGCCACCTATTCCATAAAGAAAAATGTGTCTCGTTCTTTTTTCAGGATTTACTTCTCCTGTGGATGTTGTATTGATGTATCCTTTTATGGTATTTTCAATATAATCAAGACGGAATCCAGGAATAATTTTTAGTTTATTTCCAACATAAAAAATATTTTCTGCGAAAAGGGCATAATTTGTTGTTGTGTAATTTAACGAACGACCATAAGCCTGAGATCCAATTACACTTAAATCAAAATCTTGTCCTGTAGAACCAACGCCCAATTGATTTCTATTTGTATGTGCTGATTGAACCCTTACTCCTCCAGTAAAAGTATGTTTTTTACCGAATAGATTATATTTTAGCATGGTTCTTAATTCAGAGCCATAGTTTTCATAATAATCTCTATCAACTTGGCGAGGACTATATTGAAGTGTAGATGGATTAATTGAATCTTTAAAATTGATTGATTTTAAATAACCAACACTGTTTCTTTCGGCAATAGTTGCAAATGATTTTAATTGAAGATTGAAAGAATTTGATACTTTATATTTAAGTATAACTGAAGCCACATTCCAAGGAGCACTAAACCAATTTCGCTCTCTTGTAGATGTTTGATGATTCGTTTTAAAATTTGCATCAGTTAAACCACCAGATTGCTGACTTTCATAATTTATTTTAGTGTATTCAGCAGTTATACTGAATTTATATGTAAGTTGATAATTTAAAGATAGATGTCCTGTGAATATGGAATACCTACTATTATTTCTCCAGCCATCAGCGTTACGATGGTGAACAAAACCGTAATACGAAAATTTCTTAACAGTTCCGCTAATGGCATTGAAACTATTGAATAAACCATACGAACCAACGGTTTGTTGTGTTTGAAATGTTAGCGGCTTTTGAGCGTTTGGTTTTTTAATTTCATAATTTAATAAACCGCCGAATTGTGGTCCGTATTGCAATGATGCGGCTCCACGAATTACTTCAATTTTTTCAACAGCTTCTGTAGGCGGTGTGTAATAGGATTCGGGATAGCCAAAAATATCAGGTGAAATATCATATCCATTTTGTCTGACATTAAATTCCCATGATCTATTTGGACTTAAACCTCTTGATGCAATTCCAGTTTGTATTCCAGAACCATCATTTTCCCAAACATGTATTCCCGGCACTTTTGCAAATATTTGGCGTGCATTATTAATACTTAGATCAGCATTAATTTTTGTTAGCAATATCACTTCATTTTTTTTTCCAGCATAAATGACATTATCTTTTACATCTGGTATTATATCTAATTTATCATCTGTTATTGGGATTTCCTTTAAAAATAAATCCCTCAATGAATCTTTTGTTTGAGAGCACAAATTATTTATTGTTGTGATACATATTATTAGAATAAATATTATTTTCATGTGGTACGGTTTAGTTTAATTTTACACAAATTTATTATTTAGAATCATTATAAACAATACCGCAAATATGGTATTGAAAATTAGATCCTTACATTATAATAGAAAAAACAAAAACTTGTTATTAAAGTTTAATAAAAGAAAAACTAAAATTTGTAGTTTAAGTTACCTTTTAAATAAATAACATTTAAAACGGTTTTAATAAATTTTAATTTATATTCAGCTAGTTTTAGTTCTGATTCTAGCCATTTATTTTCACGCGTATTTAAAAGAAAAAGCGAACTTTCTCCATTTGTAAATTTCATTTTTTCGGCTTCAACTAATTGCTTACTGTATCGTGCTGTTCTTTCAGCATTCTGTAATTGCTCAGATAAAGTATTTATGTTTTGTTTTAAAGAATTTAGTTTATAATTTAATTCATTACTCTTATTTATCAATTCGAAGTTATTATTCTGCGAATTAATTTTACTCATTTTATAGTTGTTTAAAGAATTTCTGAGTAAAAGTGGTAAGGAAATATTAGCTCCCCATTTATAATTGTTTGTTGAAAGAACTGTATTATCAGGTGCATTTTCATTTGAAAGAAAGTTATAACTCACATTTAGTTTAGGTTTAATCATTTCTTTCTTTAATCTGTTTTCAATTTCTAAAACCTGTTGAAATGAATTGTATTTTAATAAAACGGGGTTATTTAACGTGTCAATTAATAGCGTTTTCAAAAAGCTATTTTTAACTTTATTAAAATATAGATCCAAACTATCTGAAGTAGAGTAATTGATGATTTCTAGTGGAGTATAGGATTCACTCCAATTAAATGAGGCTATGTCATTGTTGGTTTTTTGAAAATCAATGGTTGAATTTTGAAAATCGAGTAACCTTGATTGGTAAAATATGGCTGCTTCAATGGTATCAATAGCTGCTTTCTCTCCAATTTCAGCCAATGATTCTATGCCTCTTAAACGTTGATTAGCTATTTGCATAAAATAATTGTTTAAGGCTAATTGTTTTGCAGAAAAAAGCCAATCAAAATATTGAGTGGAAGCATCAAATAATAAATTATTAAGTTGAATTTTATTTTCTGCTGAATAATAGTTTTTGTATTCTTTTGCTTTTAAAACATTGGCTCTAGTATAATCAATCATCATTCCTTGCAATAATCCAACTTCTACACCTAAGTATGGAAGGCCAGAAGCAGGTGTGTACATATCAGGATTTAAATTATTTCCTATTCCATAGTCGTAGCCAAATTTTAAGTATTGATTCGTGAAAATTTGTTGTTTAATCTCACTATTTAAAGTACTGTTATAATTACTACCATTAAAATACTTATTGGTATAACTTCCATTAATTTTCGGATCGTAATTTCCTCTGGCGCTTTTGTAATTTAATTCGCCATATGTTTTTAAATTAGTTGCTCTTTTTGCTATCGGGTTATTTTTAATAACATTTTCTACAAAGAAATTGTATTCAATCAATGTGGTTTGTGAAAACGACTGACCAACTTGAAATAAATAAAAACAAAGAGAAGCTATAACTAAATTATTTCTTTTCATTTTTCTTATCCTCTTTAGTGTTAACATAAAATTCTGGTGGAAATCCATTTAACTTTCTCCATAATTCATAGAATAAAGGCACATTGTTTAACAATGCAAAACCTTTAACACCAGAACCTATTTGTATGGCTTCTGGCCATTTTTCTTGCTGATTTTTTGCTAAGATTCTAAACTTGCCATTTTCTGAAATGGTTTTATCAAACGCAACAATTTTAGCACTATACGTTCCATAACTTATGCCAGGCCAACCCGAAAAGACAAAAGCAGGCCAACCATCAAACGTAAGTTGAACAGTTTGACCAATTCGAACTAATGGTAAATCAATGGGATTAATGTATAATTCAACAACTTGTTCATCTTGTGATGGAACAATAGTGCAAAAAGAAGCGCCTTCTTTTAAAATATCGCCTAAGCCCTGAACATAAGTTTTAGTGATGTAACCATCTTGCGGTGCTAACACATAATAAAACCCTTTTCTCATGGTATAATTTGCTAACTGATTTTGTAGTTTTGTTAGGGAACCTTCTCCTTCATATAAAAATGATAAAGCAGAAAATTTATCAGATTCAGCTTTCATTAATTTCTCCTGGTATTCTTGCTGAATTGAATTTAATTCCATTTCCGAATTTAATAATTCATTCTTTGTAGACATAAATTTATTGTCAGCTGATGTCTTTTTCGATAACACTTCTTGAACTTTTACCCTTCTGTTCTCTAAATCTGTTTTTGAAATGACACCTTTTAACAATAAGTCTTCATACCTTTTTAATTGTTCCTCAGCAACTTTGTAGTTATTTGATAAAGAACGTGCGTCAATGCTGTCAGATGCAATCTTTAATTTTATCTGTAATACTTTATTTCTTCCTTGATTTAATTTTAATATCAACGCATTATTTAAGGCATCAATTTGTGAATTGACTGCATTGATCTTTTGCTCGTAATTTTCAAGTGTTGATTCTTTAGCCTTTATAATTTTCTCAGACCTTTGAAGTAATTGAGGATCTACATACTCATCTTTTATTTCAGAAATAAAAGCAATGGTGTCATTTTTCTTAACAAAGTCGCCCTCATTGATGTACCATTTTTCAATTCTTCCAGCAATTCGGGTTGTAATATTTTGTGGCCGATTTGTTGGATTTAAGGTCGAAACTTTTCCTAACGATTCTACATTTTGTGTCCATGGCATAAATAATATGATAAATCCTATCATAAAGAAACTAAAAACAGAATATTTAATTGCCTTGGAATAAGGGCGATTGTATATATTACCAATGCTATTTAAGTTTTCAGCCTCAGTATTTAAAATGGAATAACTTTCATCCTCTCCAAAAATAGATTCAATTTTATATAACGAGGTAATGATATCATAACAGGTACTGATGCTACTAACGAGTTTTTCAACAGAATTAATAACTAATAAAATAATTATTTCTGAAGCAATAAATTGGCCGATGTTTAATTCGCCAACTTGAACTAAATAGGCGCCAAAAAATAATAAAATGGAAACAAAAATAATTTTAAAAAGAATGATGCTTTTATATTGCTTTTCTAAAATATGATAATGCTTCTGTCTTGATGTAAAATAATCATTTAAAAGATTATTAGATGTATTAATAAAATCGGGAGATTTATGATCATCAACTATTGCCTTTTCTTGAAACCATTGAATAATATTATATTTTTCATTGGATGTGCTAACATTGGTTTCAATCCCTTTTTTACCATAATATTTAATAATAAAATAAAATGATGCACTGATGAGTATTGTAAATACTAAGAACCATGAACTGTAAAGAGGCAATAAAATTATACCAAAAGCTATACTAATAATGGAAAACGAAAAATCTAATAGTATTTTACTAATTCCTTTTTGGAGTGTAATGATTTCAAAATATTTATTTAGTTTATTTAAAATAGTGGATGTAGGAACAGTATTATCTAAATAAATGGCAATGCGAGAAACTAAGTTTCCAAATATTTTTTCATATAATGTTTCGTTAATTCGCATTTGCCATATTTGAAAAAATCCAATAAACATGGTAGCAATAATGGTGACACTACTTAAAAGTACTAAAGAAGCAGAAAAACTTCCAGCCATGATATAAGTGATTACTCCTTGAATACCTAATGGTATGGCTAAATACATCAAACCTTGTAATAAAGCTAAGATGTAAATTTTAGAAACAATCTTTCTTTCACTATTTAGCCATTTAAATAAAAGTTTTGATTTTGACATTTTTATTTTTTTTCAAAATTAGGCATAATATTTTTAATAATAGTAATACTATTATTAAAAATAGTTAAATAATTATATTGTATATTTACTTAATTATTTTTAGCATATATGGAGTTAGATATTAGAGTTAAAATGAATGACAAATTGTTTTTACGAAATCCGGAAGAAACGGTTTTGGGAAAAAAAATTGTTAAACATGGACTTCTGCTCATCAATAAGATTGGTTTTGAAGAGTTTACCTTTAAAAAGTTGTCAATTGAGGTTGAAACAACAGAAGCTAGTGTATACCGTTATTTCGAAAACAAACATAAATTTTTAGTTTACCTTATAACTTGGTATTGGAGTTACATTGAATGTAAAATTGTTTTTTACCTTAACAATATAACTAATAATGAACTTAAATTAAAAACCATCATAAAATTATTAATCGAAGAACCTGTTAGTAAAAACACAAATAATGACTTTATTACAGAAAAAGATGCCTACCATTTAATCATGTGGGAAGGTTCTAAAGCCTATTTAACTAAACATGTCAATAAGGATAATAAAGATAGTTTATTTAAGCCCTATAAAGACTTATGTCAGCGTATTGCGAAAATTATAAAGGAATGCAATCCAACCTATAAATACGCTCATTCTTTGGCCAGCACAATGCTTGAAACGGCTCATTCTCAAAAATTTTTCATCCAAAATTTACCATCGTTAACCGATTTTAAAAAAGTTAATAATGAAAAAAGTATGATTCTATTTATGGAATCAATTGTTTTTGGAACCTTAAAATAGTTTAAGACAAGGCTAATATCTGATTAGCGTGTTCTTTTGTTTTGACATCGGTAATAATGTGTTTTATTATTCCTTTATCATTAATTACAAATGTTGTACGAATAATACCATCATATATTTTTCCCATAAACTGTTTAGTTCCCCAAACATCATAAGCTTTTATGATTTTCATATCTGTATCAGCTAATAATGAAAAAGGTAATTCATGTTTAGTTGCAAATTTTAAATGACTTTTTTCATCATCTGCACTCACGCCAAGTGTTATAAAATTTTTCTTTGTTAACGCAGAATAATCATCTCTTAAACTACAAGCTTCCATGGTACAACCTGGCGTGCTATCTTTAGGGTAAAAATATAAAATAACATTTTTGCCTTTATAATCAGCTAACGAAATTAATTTTCCTTCTTGATTTTTTTCTTTAAATTCTGGCGCTTTGTCACCAACTTTTAAGGATGTGGTGTGAGCTATAAATTTTAATTTAGTTTCTTCTTTCGCTTTTGATTTTACAGTAGCCTTCTCTGTTTCCTTTTTTTGTTCAGTTGGCTTAATAGTTTTTTTTACTGGCATAACTTTAGTTTTATGTGATAACGAATGAGGGAAGTTTTTGTTTATTTTTTTTGTTTTAAAAAACGTACACCATTCTGTTAGTTGACAGGCATCACATTTTGGTGAACGAGCTAAACAGGTGTATCGCCCATGTAAAATAAGCCAATGGTGAGCAGTTGCAATATTCTCCTTTGGAATATGTTTAATTAATTGCATTTCGCTAGCAAGGGCCGTTTTAGCCTTTGTTAATCCTAATCGATTGGATACTCTAAAAACATGCGTATCAACAGCCATGGCAGGCTTATTGTAAATAACGGATGCAACAACGTTAGCTGTTTTTCTTCCAACGCCAGGTAGTTTAACCAATTCATTTATTTCACTTGGGATGATGCCATTAAAATCTGACATCAACATATTAGCCATATTTACTAAGTGTTTGGCTTTATTATTGGGGTAACTCACGCTTCGGATATAACTGAAAATAGTATCCGAATTTGATGCAGCCATCACCTCAGCTGTTGGGAAATCTTTAAATAATTTGGGTGTTACTTGATTAATACGTTTATCTGTGCATTGCGCCGAAAGTATGACAGCTACGAGCAGTTCAAAGGGATTTGAATACTGTAATTCGGTTTCAGCAATAGGCACATTTATTTTAAAATAATTAATTACGCCTTCATATTTTTCAGCTACTGTCATGTTATATTATTAAGATGTTTGCAAAATACGATATAATAAAATTCAAACTCAAAAAAAATCCCTGTTAAGATAACTCAACAGGGATTTTTCCAAATGCCTATTTTTTATTTTCCACCTTTTAATTTATCTGACATGATTTTTGCATTCGCCTCATTTCCAGTTAATAAATACAATTTACGTAAAGCAATCATACATGACTTATCATCTGCCTTTATTGAAAGAGCTTGCTCTAAATAAGGAATGGCTTTTTTATAATTTTCTTGCGATTTCGCTTCCAATTCCTTTCCCTTTATTTTTGCTTGTGCTACCGGTAGGTTGTTGGCTTGCGTTTGTAAAGTACCACCATAATTATTATACAAAGCACCAATATTATACAAGGCATTGAAATAACTGTCTTGATTAGACGGTTTTAAATCAATGGCTCTTTTATAATGATCGGCTGCTTTCATCACTAAATTATCAAAATCGGCTGGTTTAGTTGTGTCTTTTCCACTTTTGCCTTTTGGGTTTGCTATGTTATCATACACATTTCCTAATACCAATTCTAATTGAGCATTGTTAGGTTCTTTTAAAATAGCTGCTTCTAGGTTAGCTAGTGCTTTATCCTGTTGTCCTTTTTGTAAAAATATTTCTGTTTCTCTGTTCATTAAATAAACATCGTTAGGGAATAATTTTCTTCCAGATTTTAAATATTCTAATGCACCAACCGTATCTTTTTGAGCGAGTTTTGCATCGTAAATTGTTTGATAGTTATAAGGAGAAGAAATTTTTTGATCAATCATTTTTTTATTATAATCAATCATTTTTGTATAGTTCTTCGCTTTTTGAGCCGAAATACAAGCATTATAAAAACCAGCTGTGTCTTTTTTTCCTGTCATTACAGAATTCATAACAGCAGCCTTGTAAAAATATTCAGATGACTTTTCATAATCTTTATTTTTATACTTACCGATAGCGATATTTGATGATTCAAATTTTAATTGAGCAGCCACATTAGCTAATTTTAAATCATCTTCACTTGGCATGTTTCCGCCTTTCATCACTTCCATGATGTTATCAAAGTATTTAGGATCCATTTCTTTAATTTTATCCAAAGCATTTCCTGCTTCTTCAAATTCAGTTAAAGGAGTTGAACCATAAGAAGCTTCAATACGTGCATTTTTATCTAAAATAGTTGATTCTAATTTTTTTTGTTCTGCACGTAAATTAAATTGATACATGTTATACATGATTCTACACTTATAAGCATACGTTTTAGCTTGATTTTTTGTGTCTTCGTGAGCTACAGCTAAATCAATATTTTCTTTTGCTTTTTTTAAGTAATCGAAATCAGGCTTATCACTTAAAGTTGATTCATAATCATTTAAAGCTCTCCAAGCATTTTGAACTTTTGCTTTTTGTGCAACTCCCAATAATGGCAAAGCTGCTAAGACTAATAGTTGAAGTGTTTTTTTCATAATAAAAATGTTATACGTGTTTATTTATTCAATTTAATATTTAGTTTATTCGTGTTATGTTTATTATTTAAAATTTAGTCTTCTTTGTTTTCTGAATTTTCGCTGGTTTCATTACCTTCTTGTGCAGTTGGTGTTTCAGGTGCTGATGGCGTTTCCGTTATTTCCACAGTTCCTTCATTAACAGCTTCGGTAACTTCATCATCTTCGTGGTCAACTTTGGTAATAGCTGCTATACTGTCACTATCTTGTATATTAATTAATTTAACACCTTGTGTAGCACGACCCATAACTCTTAAATTAGAAATGGCCATTCGGATAGCGATACCATTTTTAGTAATGATCATTAAGTCATTAGCATCTGATACAGATTTTATCCCAACTAAATTTCCTGTTTTTTCGGTAATGTTAATGGTTTTAACGCCTTTACCACCGCGGTTTGTAATCCTGTATTCGTCAATATCCGAACGCTTACCGTATCCTTTTTCAGAAACCACTAAAACATTGGCTTGCATATCACTGATACAAATCATACCAACGACTTCATTAGTTCCTCCTTCTTCATCATTTAAATCAATACCTTTTACACCACTTGCATTTCTGCCCATTGGTCTAACTTTAGCTTCAGGGAAACGGCAAACTTTACCCATTTTTGTAGCAATCATAATTTCATTATTGCCATTAGTTAAAGCTGCTTCTAATAACACATCTCCTTCACGTATGGTAATGGCGTTGATTCCATTAGCACGCGGACGAGAATAAGCTTCTACTGAAGTCTTTTTAATGATACCATCTTTTGTACATAAAATGATGAAGTTGTTTTTAATATACTCTTCATCATTTAAATTTTTGATATTAATAAATGCTTTTACTTTATCATCTGGAGCAATACTAATAATGTTCTGAATTGCACGTCCTTTACTATTTTTTGCTCCTTCAGGCACTTCGTATGCTCTAATCCAATAGCATTGTCCCTTTTCGGTAAATAATAAAATATAATTATGTGTTGATGCAATAAACATGTGTTCAACAAAATCTTCATCACGTGTTGCTGTGCCTTTACTTCCTCGTCCTCCACGGTTTTGAGCGCGATAATCAGCCAAATTGGTACGTTTCATGTAACCTAAATGAGATATAGTAATCACAACATCTTCATCAGCAATCATGTCTTCAATTTTTAAATCATCGCCAGCGTAAACGATATCTGTACGACGCTCGTCGCCATATTTATCTTTTATCTCAACTAACTCTTCTCTAATAATTTTATAGCGTAAAGATTCATCTTCTAAAATATTTTTTAAGTGCGTAATGGTTTTCATTAACTCTTCGTATTCTGCCGTTAATTTACCAACTTCAAGACCTGTTAATGTTCTTAAACGCATATCTAAGATAGCACGTGCTTGAATTTCTGATAAAGAAAAACGAAGCATTAATTCTTCACGCGCCGTATCAGGACTTTCACTTTCACGAATGATTTTAATAACTTCTTCAATATTTTTTTGAGCAATTAATAACCCTTCTAAAATGTGTGCACGTTTTTCTGCTTGAATTAATTCAAACTTCGTTCTACGAACAACGACATCATGACGGTGATCAACAAAATGATGAATCATATCTTTTAGATTCAACATTTCTGGACGACCTTTTACTAGCACAACATTATTAACTGAAAATGAAGTTTGTAGTGCAGAATATTTATATAAATTATTTAATACAACGTTTGAAATGGCATCACTTCTTAATTCGTAAACAATACGCATACCTTCACGGTTACTTTCGTCACGAATTTCTGAAATACCTTCAATCTTTTTTTCATTACAAAGTTCCCATTGACGTTTAATCATTTCAGCTTTGTTAATTTGATAAGGCACTTCTGTAACAATTATACGTTCACGATTATTAACTGGTTCAATGTTTGCTTTGGCACGCATCACAATTCTTCCACGACCTGTGTGAAACGCTTCCTTAACACCTTCGTAACCATAAATCGTTCCTCCAGTTGGAAAATCAGGCGCTTTAATGTGTTTCATTAAACCATCAATGTCAATATTATTATCATCGATGTAAGCTAAAATACCATTGATAACTTCTGTCAAATTGTGTGGAGCCATATTTGTTGCCATACCAACCGCAATTCCAGAAGCACCATTCATTAATAAATTTGGGATACGAGATGGCATAACCGTTGGTTCAGATAACGAATCATCAAAATTGGGGCGAAAATCAACCGTGTCTTTTTCGATATCCGCAATCATTTCTTCCGTTATTTTTCTAAAACGTGCTTCGGTATAACGCATGGCTGCTGGCGGATCACCATCCATTGACCCGTAGTTACCTTGACCATCAACTAACATATATCGTAAACTCCAATCTTGAGCCATACGAACCATCGTATCGTAAACAGAAGCATCTCCATGTGGATGATACTTTCCTAAAACCTCACCAACAATACGAGCAGATTTTTTATAAGGACGATTGTGTAATACTCCTAAATCTAACATACCGTATAAAACCCTACGGTGAACTGGCTTTAAACCATCTCTTACATCAGGTAAGGCACGCGATACAATTACAGACATTGAATAATCAATGTATGCTGTTTTCATTTCTTCTTCAATGTTAATTGGAATAATTCTCTCTCCGCTCATTTTCTTTAGTTTATTTCGTTTTTATGTTTATAATATATTATGATATTGAGATGAAATTTTGTCATTGATTTTAATAAACTTATGACACACTTTTTTCTGCAATAAAAATTAAAATTAGTGTATGAAAATAGTTATTTAATAGGTAATTAAGATGTATAGTTATTAACAGTTTTGATGTTAAAAAAAACTAAATGAATAAACTTTTAACCTGCCATATTCGGTTACTTTTGAATGTGGCATAATATGTGAATATATTAATTCGGAAAGTATAAAAAATTAATAAGTATATGGAAGCAAAATTCTCTAAGCGTGTAAATGACGTTTTAAAATATAGTAAAGATGAGGCCTTAAGACTTGGTCACGATTATATCGGTATAGAACACCTAATGCTTGGTATGATTAGAGATGGGGAAGGTGTTGGTATTACATTAATAAAAAATTTAGAAATAAATTTAAATGATTTAAGAAAAAACATTGA
>CANLAV010000052.1 GCA_947487905.1 Bacteroidota bacterium
AAAGAAAGAAAACGAATTAAACAAGAATCTTTTAAAAACAGATTAAGAGAATATCAAAAATTTAAATTGAAATATCAGAAAAATAAATTAATTTTGAATTAACAAGAACACTCCTTAGTGAAAAGTTCAAATTACTTTGACGACATACACCGATAATTTATTCATGCCAAAAAATGCTAATACTAATATCTGGTTTGCAACGGGTGGAGGAAATGTTAGTTACAAAATAACAGAAGGTTTGTTTTTTGTGTCTGAGTTATCCATGTTAATGGGTAAGCAAGAAACTTCCTATATTATAACTACAGCAAACGTAACTTACACCAATGTCCCACCTTATACATTAGTTAAATCCTATACCACACAAGAAGAAAAAGAACAAAAGACAATTTACGGCGCACACATAGAAGAACATTTATTCTATCACCCTAAAAAAGCTAAGGGCTTAATTATTGGAACAAGCATATTTATTCGCTTCTTAAATGCCAAATATTATGAGAACGATCTTGGAATTTGCGCTTATTTGGGCATCAAAATTTAAATGATTGATTAAAATGCTGCAACATTAACCATGCGATAACTCGCATATAAAATCTAGCTGAGCAGGGACATCGATATGAATTAAAAAATTAATTAATACTATCTCCGCGAAACAGTCTGTATTTTTTTCTAGCGTCAACCACATAAATACTTCCTGGATATAAATCTAATACATCTTTATACAATTGCTTAGCTTTTTCCTTATTCTGTAATTGCATGTCATATAATTCGGCTTGTTTGTATAAGGCATCATCGCCATACAATTCATTTGGAAAAAATTCAACAATATTAGCATACATGTTTGCTGCTTCTGCAAATCGATTAGTAGATTTGAAAATTTCAGCTTTTTTAAAATAGATATCGTCGCCTAAGGTATGTTCAGAAAACAAACTATTAATACTGTCTAACTTTAATAATGCAGATTGATATTGATGTTGAAGAATTAATAAATCAGCTGCTGCAAACATTTGAAGCGGTACTTCATTGGTATCAATACCAATAGCATCTGTAATAATTAAAGATAAATCTAAGGCATCATTGGCAATGGTTTTAGAAGTTGATCCTTTTAATACATCGCATTGTGTTTTTGCCCATTTAAAATCGGAAGCATAATAGCTTAATTTTGCATTTTTAAACTTTGCGTTTTGTCCAACCACTTCATATTTAAAATCTTTTTCAACCTGCGAATACAATAAAGAAGCATCCCAAATGTTTCCAACTAAAAGATGCATATCGGCAAGGTCAATTTTCATTTCAGCTGTTGTATTTTTGTCAAACCCATAATTGGCAATTACATCTTCGAGTAATTGAATGCCACTATTCGGCTGGTTTAAATAATAGGCTTTTAACGTTGCATTCTTTTTAATCAACGATAAGGTTAATTCATTCGTTCCGTACTTTTTTATGGCTGTTTCAATATCTATATTCAACTGTGATAAATCAGTTAATAATGGATTTAAACTAGATGATAACTGCAAAAATCGTGTGTTTAATTTTTCAATATTAGCGGCATCATAAAACTCATTTTCTTTTCCTTTACTGATAACGTATTGATAACATTTTTCTGCAACTAAATAATTCTCGTTACTCACACATAATTTAGCCAACGTCATTAATCGTGAGCCATCGCCTTTTTGTCTCTTATCAATGGCTTTGCATTGCACAAAAGCACCATCAAAATCTTTTTGTTGAATTTGTATAAAAATTAAAAATTCTGAAAAAATAAATTGATCAGGATTTGATTGAATGCGTTTTTGTAATTCTTGTTTTAAAATCGGATTATTGAAACCTCCATTTTTTTCGTCATAACCCAACGATTGTTGTAAATTCGCTTGAGCAGTGTAAATTTCATTTTCACTAAAGGAAATGGCATCTAAGTATTCGTTTACCATGGCTTTTACATCGCCATTTTTTTTATACATATCAGCTATTTCATAATAGAAGGGATAGGTTGTTGGATTTTGCGCTCTACCTTTTTTATAGACGTCGATGGCGTAATCATACAATTCCAAATCATCGAAGGCGTGTGCCAATGTAAACACATTATTTTGTTCAGGAATCAGTTCTTTGATTGCTTTGCTATATTGTTCTTTTTCTTTATCTATATTACCTTGAAGTTTGTATACACTTCCCAATTGAACGTATAAATAGGAATTTCTAGAATTTCGTTTAATCTGTTTTTTTGTAATTTTTTCTGCTCTTATATATTCCTTTGTGGCAAGGAGGCATTTGAAATAATAGGAATAGTAAGCATCGGGCGACTTATCAAATAATTTGCCAAAATAAACGACCGCTTTATCAAATTGTTTTAATTCATAATACTGCATAGCCAATTCTTCATCGTTATTATTTTGTGAAACACAATTAAATACAACTAAGACTAAACTAATTATAAGAGTTAATTTTTTCAATTAATGCTTCTTAGGCTTTTTTCTAATATCAGGATGAACCAACTCTGGCAAAGCACCATTATTTAATTTCTTTACCGTTTCTTGCACCACAGGCAATGATTTAGAAAACACATCTAAACTATATCTCATTAATTCTGTATTAGTCTTTAACTCCTCGATTATCTTATTAGCATGCCTGTTTTCTTCAGAAACAAAATCAAACACAGTTTCTTCTTCTAAACTTCCATTTTTTAAATCATGACTTAAATCTGTTAATTGTTTGATAGTCTGCTTAGCTTCATCTTTCCAATCAGGACTCATCACTAAAAAATTCACTAAATTTTTTCCAACAGAATAAAACAATTGTAATTGCTCCGCTGTAGCCATTGAAACTGTATCCTTCAAATTAGATTTAATAAAGGATGCGTAGGTAAATTGTTGTGCATACACCTCAACACATTTAGCCGAATCAATGGTGTTAAAATTTACAATGGCTTCTTGTAAAACAACTTTTAAACTATCTAACTCTTTAACTTGTTTTTGATATTGATTAGGATTTCGACAAGATGAATTTAATAAGGTTAATACACTGAATCCTACAAAAAATAATGTTATTCTCATGATTTACAATTAATATTTAACTCAAATTTACAATAAAAATTGAACAAAAAATCAATGCTAAGATGATAATGATTTTTCCTATTAAAATAAGTATTCTAAGCTAAAAGCATCAGATTTGCCGTTAAAAAAATAATAGCAGAAAGCTAAATAAATATCAATTATATTTATAGTGTGATAACAACATTAATTAAAGAAAGTATTGTATTTGCATGGCAAGCGCTTGTTGTGAATAAACTTCGTACCTTTTTAAGTTTATTAGGTATCACCATTGGTATTTTTTCAATCATAACCGTTTTTACAATCGTTGATAGTTTAGAACGTAACATTCGCGGCAGTGTTCAAAGCTTAGGAGAAAATGTGGTTTTTGTAATGAAATGGCCTTGGACATTTGGACCAGATTACCCTTGGTGGAAATACATGAATCGTCCGGTACCAGCCTATAGCGAATTAGCTGAATTACAACGAAAAATTAAAAGTGCCGACGCAATAGGATTCAGAATTGGTGCTCGCAAAACATTGAAGCGAAATAACAACACCATTGAAAATGCGATTGTATCTGGTTGGTCATTTGAATTTGGTAAAGTTAAATCCTTCGACATAGAAGATGGTCGTTATTTTAGAGAAGATGAAGTGGATGGAGGTTACAATGTAGTGCTTTTAGGCTACACACTGGCTCAAGGTTTATTTCCAAACAATGAAAATGCACTAGGAAAAACTGTAAAAGTGGCTGGTAGAAATTGTAAAGTAATTGGCTTATTAAAAAAAGAAGGTGAAAGCATGTTAGGAAATTCAATGGACAATCAAGCGGTTGTTCCTTATAATTTTGCTAGACTCCTGATGGATGTGAAATCAGAAAACAGCGATCCTTTTATAGCTGCAAAAGCAAAACCGGGCATAACAAATATTCAATTAAAAGATGAACTCACTGGTGCCATGCGCGCTATTAGAGGTTTAAAACCATTGGCAGATGACGACTTCTCGTTAAACGAAACCAATTTATTAAGTAAGGGCTTTGATGGCTTGTTTGACATGGTAAGTATCGCTGGGGCTATTATTGGTGGCTTTTCAATACTTGTGGGTGGTTTTGGTATTGCAAATATTATGTTTGTTTCGGTAAGAGAGCGAACCAATATTATTGGTATACAAAAATCATTGGGTGCAAAAAATTATTTTATTCTCTCTCAGTTTTTATTCGAAGCTGTCTTTCTTTCGCTCATCGGTGGAATCATCGGATTAATTATCATTTATTTCCTCACACTTATCTCTCATTCATTTATTGATATGGAGATTACGTTAACGCGTTCTAATATTATTTTAGGATTATCCATTTCCGTTTTAATTGGAATTATTTCAGGATTTATTCCGGCGTATGGAGCATCACAACTCGATCCAGTAGAGGCAATTAGAACAAATTAAAATGACGCAAATACAACGACCTAAAATAATTAGCATCATTAGTGTAACTGCCATTATACTGATTTTATTGGCATTTCCGTTGTTATTTATTCCTTCTATAAAACGGATGGGTGATTTTATTCCAATGACGATTGGTATTATTATTACACTTCAATTTATTGCTGTGATTGGAATTTGGCACATGAAACAATGGGGCGTCCAATTATTTATAACGATGTTCACCATTCGAGTTGTTACTTTTATGCTATTAGAAGTTTTTGATTTCCGCTTTTTCTTTAATATTTTTTACTCTTTAGTGTTCATCATTTTCTTTTTAATTTATTATAAGAAAATGGATAAAAACTTGTAGCGCTTTCCTTTACTATTTTGAAGCTTATTCCTGCTTTCCGTTGCAATCTTTTTTGTTTTGAAATAAAACAAAAAAGGATTTTCACTGCAATCAGGGCTAGTGAAATTCAACATGAGTTAAATTCGTTACATGTTTTAAAAGTAAAATCATTAAAGGATAAATTCATTTCTATGAATACAGAAATTTTTTGGAGCTTATTCCTGCTTTCCGTTGCAATCTTTTTTGTTTTGAAATAAAACAAAAAAGGATTTTCACTGCAATCAGGGCTAAAAAAAACACCTGCTAAAATAAATTAACAGGTGTTGAGAAATCAAAAGTTTTTGAAGGCTATCCAAAAATTTCAATTACAAAATTAGGCACTAAGCCTAAAGCAATTGTAATCAAGGTGGTCAATAATAATAAAACAGCATGAGATGAATCAATGGTAATGCCATCATGTTTTGCTGGTGCTTTAAAATACATAGCAATAATAACTTTAAAATAATAGTACACACCAACTGCTGAAGTTAATATGGCTAAAATAATTAACCAGTTAAATGACGTTCCAATTAATAAAGAAAACACAAAATATTTAGCAAAGAACCCTGAAGTTACTGGTATACCTGCTAAAGAAAGCATGGCAACTGTCATACAAACAGCCATTAAAGGATGGCGTTTTGCTAAACCATTAAATGCTTCCAAATTAGAACTTCCATTTTCTTCTTTCGAGACATGATACACAACCGTAAAAGCTGCAATAGAACCAATTGAATACGCTAATGAATAATATAAAATAGCACTTACACTCGCCATCCCCCTATTGTTAGCCAAAATAGCCATTAACATAAATGCAGCATGACTAATACTTGAGTAGGCTAACATCCGTTTTACACTTTGCTGTGCAGCTGCCGTAATATTTGATACAACTAATGATAAGGCAATAACTACTGAAAGAATCATTCCCCACGTTTCGTTTACTCCTCCAAACGTTACGAGAAATAATCTCATAAAAGCAGCAAATGCGGCTGTTTTAACGATAGTACTCATTAAGGCTGTAATAACTGTTGGCGAACCTTCGTAAACATCTGGAGCCCAAAAATGAAATGGTGCAGCACTTACTTTAAATAACATTGCTACTAAAACTAACAAAACACCTGCGTAAAAAAATGCAGGAAGCTCGCTACCGTTATGTGAAATGTATGCACGAATAGCCATTAAATCAAAACTTCCGGTAGCACCGTAAATTAAGGCAATACCAAACAATAAAAATCCTGAAGCGAACGAACCCATAATTAAATATTTGAAACCAGCTTCGTTTGAAGCTAAATCTCGCTTACGGCTGGCTGCTAATACATACATTGGTATGGATAATATTTCGATACCTAAAAATAAGGTCGTCATATTACTAAAAGCTGTTAGCATTAACGCTCCAACTAAAGCAAATAATACCAATGCAAAATGATCAGTAATATGGTCTTTCTCAAAATAATCGTTTGCTAAAATAAACCAGAAAAAAGAAGTTGCTAAAATCACGCCGCTAAATGCTAATGCCACGTTATCAAAACGAATCATGTTGCTAAACATAGGGATATTAAAATTGGCATTCCACTCTGTAAATCCTAATGCGTATGCCACAATGATACCAATTAATACTAATGGATACAACACTTTTTTGAACTTGAATATTTCGGCTAACATGGCTAAAATTCCTAATCCGCTTAATATAAATAGACCTTTCATATTTTAAATCATTTTGAATGCTAAATTTTGAATGTTAAAAAAGTTTCAAAATTCTCACTCTATTTTTTATTGTTTTTATTGTGCACTAAATCAATCCAATGATTAATAATTAATTACTTCAAATTTTGCATTATTATTTTTGTTCCTTCTTCAGCCAAATCATTCAATGGTTTTGGATAAACGCCAAATGCAATCACTGCAAAGCATACTATGTATAAAACCAACTTATCTGTTCCATCGAGTGAACCAAAAGCAATGGCAGAATCTTTACGTTCTCCTAACATGATATTTTGATAACTGCGTAACATATAAACGGCTCCTAAAATAACAGTTAAACCAGCAAATGCGGCAACTGTTGCGCTATATTGATACACACCATTGATTAATAAAAATTCTCCAACAAAACCATTTGTTAAAGGAAGCGCAACTGAACCTAACATGATGATTAAAAATAAAACAGCAAAGTTTCCATTCATACTTCTGATGCCACCTAATTTATCAATATCTCGTGTACCTGTATGACGTAATAAAATATCCGCAATTAAAAATAAACCAACAACGTTTATACCATGAGCCAACATTTGCATAACACCACCTTGAATACCTTGTTGCGTGCAAGATAAAATACCTGCGGCTATTAATCCAACGTGAGCAATGGATGAATAAGCAATTAAACGCTTATAATCTTTTTGAACGATGGCAATACAAGAAGCATAAATGATTCCAAACACAGATAAACCAATAGCTAAACCACCCCATTTTTCTAATGCTAAAGGAGTTAAAGGCAATAACCATTTAATTAAACCAAAGGTTCCCATTTTCAACATAATACCAGAAAGTAACATGGTGCCTTGTGTTGGCGCATTCACATAAGTATCAGGCTGCCACGTGTGAAGTGGAAAAATCGGCATTTTAATTCCGAATGCTAAAAAAATACACCAAAACACAAATGACTGTTGATTGATATCTAAGGATTTACCTGCCGCATACAAATCAGTTAATGCCCATGATTTAATGCCTGTGTCAACACCCGTATGGCTATATACATAAATTAAACCAACCAACATAAATAACGAACCTAACAACGTATAAACAAAAAACTTAAAGGTAATGGCTCCTCTGTTTTCGCCACCCCATAATAAACAAATAAAATAAATTGGAATAAGAGCTAACTCCCAAAACACATAAAACAAAAATCCATCATTTGCTGCAAATACACCAACTAAAGCCATTTGCATAATTAAAATTAAACCATAAAATGCATTTGGTTTTTCGTATTCATTTTTAAATGATGATAAAATAATTAATGGAACCAAAAAAGTGGTTAACAAAACCATCAATACTGATAAGGCATCTAAGCCTACTGCAAAATGTATTCCTAAAGATTCAACCCAAGTGCAATTTAAAATTAACTCACTACTTGCTGGGTTGTGATGGTATTGAAAAAATGCAGCTAATGATAATGCAAATTCAACAATCGAAAAACCTAAAGCAAATTGATGACTTGCTTTTCCTTTAGTGCCAAATACCAGTAAACCAGCAATAAGTGGCACAATAATTAATAATCCAACTAACATAATTTATTTTCTTTTATTTTTACTTTTTAATTTTCTTTTTTAATTTTCATTAAACGTTTAAATAAACGAATAGAATAAAATTAAAATAATACCTAATACCATACTGAAAATGTAAACTCCAATATGTCCTGTTTGCGCTTTACGAACTATTGAACTCATTCCTACAACTGCACTACCTACTCCATTTACAAATCCATCAATAACTTGTTTGTCAAAAAATTTATAAAATAAATCAGACATTGCATTTAATGGTTTAGTTATTATAAGGTTGTAAATTTCATCTACATAGTATTTATTGTAAATTACTTTTTTAAGACCAGTTAATTTTTCATCTTTTGCCTCAGGCAATGTTTGTTTTTTAATATAAACCATGTATGCAACAACAATGGTTATACTCGCTGCAATAACTGCAATTCCCATTAACATCCATTCGGTAGTATGATTTAAAACACTTGGATTTTTATGAAGAATAATAGAATCTAAATGATGATGCATCCAATTGGTGAAGCCCCAAAATTCTGGTAAGCCTAAAAAACCACCAAGTATTGAAAGAACAGCTAATACAATTAAGGGAATGGTCATGCTTTTTGGAGATTCATGCAAATGATGTTCTTGTTCGTGTGTTCCTCTGAAATTACGATAGAACGTCAAATACAATAAACGGAACATATAAAATGCCGTTAAGATAGATGCAACCATTCCAAAAAACCATAAAACAGGGCTATGCTCGAAGGTGTGTGCCAAAATTTCGTCTTTTGAAAAGAATCCTGAAAAAGGAGGAATACCACTAATAGCAATTGTTCCAATTAACATAGTCATAAATGTAATTGGTAAAGCTTTTTTCAAGCCACCCATTTTACGCATATCTTGTTCGCCACCCATAGCATGAATAACAGAACCAGCTCCTAAAAACAATAAGGCTTTAAAGAACGCATGCGTTGTAACATGGAATACAGATGAACTGTATGCACCAACACCTAAACCTAAAAACATTAACCCTAATTGCGATACCGTTGAGTAAGCTAAAACTTTTTTAATGTCGTTTTGAAACAAGCCGATTGTTGCAGCAAACAAAGCAGTAGTTACTCCAACAATGGCAACTACTTCTGATGCCACATCAGACATTGAATAAAATACATTAGAACGAACAATCATATAAATACCAGCCGTTACCATGGTTGCTGCGTGTATTAATGCAGATACTGGTGTTGGACCAGCCATAGCGTCGGGTAGCCAAGTGTATAAAGGTAATTGCGCTGATTTACCCATAGCACCAATAAATAACAATAAGGCTATTGCTGTAATAACAGAATTACTTCCACTTCCTGCTAATGAAAATACTTCGCTATAAGTAATACTTCCAAATGTGACAAAAATTAAAATGATGCCTAATAAAAATCCTAAATCACCAATACGATTCATGATGAATGCTTTTTTAGCTGCATTATTATACGCTGTGTTTTTATACCAAAAGCCAATTAATAAATAAGAACATAAACCAACACCTTCCCAACCAACAAACATAATTAAGTAGTTGTTTCCTAAAACTAATAATAGCATGAAGAATACAAATAAATTTAAATACGTAAAGAAGCGAGAAAAACCTTCGTCATCATGCATGTATCCAATTGAATAAATATGAATTAAAAATCCAATTCCTGTAATGATTAATAAAAACCAAGATGATAAGGGGTCAACTAAAAATTCAAAAGGAATATTGAGGCTACCAGAATTTATCCATGCAAATAAATTGACTGCATGCGAAGTCATTTCATGATGTTCTTCCAAATCCATAAAGATTAAAAGCGAAACAACAAATGAAGCTAAAACTGCTAGACTTGCAATGGTGCCGGATAAACCTTTGCTTATTTTTTTTCCAAAAAATCCATTAATAAGAAATCCTAGTAAAGGAAATAATGGAATGAGTGCTACTAATTTAATCATATACTTAATTTTTTATTCTGCTTAATAAATCGATGTCAATACTTTTAAAATTACGGTAAACCATAGATAAAATAGCTAACCCAACTGCAACTTCAGCGGCTGCAACTGCCATAATAAAAAATACAAATACTTGCCCAGAAGCATCTTGATGCAAGGTTGAAAACGCAACTAATAACAAGTTGACAGCATTCAACATCAATTCAATACACATAAAAACAATAATGGCGTTTCGGCGAGCCATAACACCTACAACGCCTATGATAAATAACACAGCGCAAAGCATGATATAATAATTAATTGGAATTCCGTTTAGCATAATTTTATTTTTTTAATGTTTTAGTTTCCTATTTCTTCAACTGTTTTTTCTCTTTTCCCAATCATAATGGCACCTACTAGGGCTGATAATAAAAGTATAGACGCGATTTCGAAAGGAAACAAAAATTCAGTAAATAAAACTTTACCTAAATTTTTAACTAATCCTATTTGAGACGAACCACCTTGAACCAACTGTAATTGCTCAGCTCCTTTTAATGCCCCAACCATCACAAATAATAAAACCCCGCCAATACAGCCAGCAATGACACGCGTAACAATGTGTTTACGTGGCTCTGTATCTGCATTTAAATTCATGAGCATGATAATAAATAAAAATAATACCATGATAGCACCTGCATAAACTACAATGTGCACGACTGCTAAAAATTGGGCGTTTAATAATAAGTAATGACCTGCAATACAAAAGAATGTTAGCACTAAATATAAAACGGAATTAACCGGATTACGAGTAAAAACAACCATTAACGCAAACATAATTGCCATTAACGATAATACTCCAAAAAGCCATTGTGTAATTGTGTATCCTAACATTTTTTAGTTTTTAGTTTTTAGTTTTTAGTTTTTAGTTTTTAGTTTTTTGGGCTAACATTAAAAACCGAATTAATATTATTTTTTAAATTTTCTAATTAGTGATTTCCTTTATTTAATTTATTAGCGTCAAATAATTCGTTGTGTTTTAAACCTAATGTTTTTTTAAATTCTAAAACAGCAGCCGTTTGACGTTTAGTCACATCAATGCGCTCATTCATTTTCTCAACCAATTTGTCTTTACCATAAACAAAATCTTTACGTTCAAATTGTGTGTCAACCAAACGATCTGTTAAGAAAATAGCTTCCTTAGGACAAGCCTCTTCACACAAACCACAAAAAATACAACGTAACATATCTATTTCGTAGGTTGCTGCGTATTTTTCTTCGCGATACAAATGTTCTTCACCCTTTTTTCTTTCACCACTTGTCATCGTAATGGCTTCAGCTGGACAAGCTACCGCACACATACCACAAGAAGTACATCTTTCGGCACCTGCATCATCACGTTTCAATACATGTTGCCCACGATAAACTGGAGCAATAGGACGCTTTTGTTCAGGATAATGAATGGTGGGTGATTTTTTAAATAAGTGACTTGCAGTTATAACCATGCCTTTTGCAATAGCAGGTAAATATAAACGTTCTGCAAAACTTTGCACTTTATTTGAAACGACTACTTTTCTATTAGTTAATTGCATTGCTTAAGTGATTAGTGATTAGTGATTAGTGATTAGTGCTGCCATTGCATAAATAAAAGCACTCCAAATTCCATATCCTTCAACTATTCTAAATGTATTTAAAACTATTTTCTTCATGTTTTATAAAATTAAAAGTGAATGTTTCCTCTGAAGTATTCAACCGCCACAGTAATGGCTAAATTCAATAATGATAATGGTAATAATGACTTCCATCCTAGGTTCATTAATTGATCATAACGGAAACGCGGTAATGTCCAACGAATCCACATGAATAAGCAAATGAAACCAAATATTTTTGTGATTAAAGCACCAAAACCAATTAATGAAATCCACACTGAACCATCTGCTAAACCAAGCTTAGCGTATAACTCATGGGCAAATGGAAAATTATATCCCCCAAAATACATGGTTGCCATTACGGCTGAAGAAATAAACATGTTGATGTATTCCGCAAATAAAAACAAACCTAATTTCATGGACGAATATTCGGTGTGGTAACCACCAACTAATTCGGTTTCACATTCAGGTAAATCAAATGGTGCACGATTGGTTTCTGCTAAAGCACAAATAAAGAAAATTAAAAATCCAAGTGGTTGCCAAACAATATTAGCAAATCCAACATCTTGCCCTTCAACAATTTCTTTTAAACTTAATGATCCACCTGAAGAAATAATTAAAGCAATTAATGCGATACCCATTGGAATTTCGTAACTAATCATTTGTGATGAAGCACGAACAGCACCCAATAAAGCGAACTTATTGTTTGATGCCCAACCACCAATCATAATACCATATACACCAATGGAAGCAACACCTAGCAAATAAATCACACCAATGTTGATATCGGTAATTTGTAAATCATACGTTACCCCATTTATTAAAACTGGTTTAGCCCAAGGAATAACAGAACTTGTTATCACGGCAGTGACCATAAAAATACTAGGCCCTAAAATAAATAAGGATCGATTAGAAACGTTTGGAATGATTTCTTCTTTCATAAACATTTTTACACCATCGGCTAATGGTTGCAATAAGCCACCCCAACCTGCTCTGCTCGGACCTTTACGGTCTTGTAAAAATGCCGCAAATTTTCTTTCCCATAATGTAGCATAGGCTGCAGCTCCTAAACACAATAGGAAAACGGCACCACACATTATTGCTTTATAAATTATAAATGCTGTCATACTTTTAAATTAAGGTCTTTTATTAATATCCATAAATCCAAGTGCTTTTTGTTGTTTCATTACTTGCACTTTTAATTCATTTAAATTTTCGTAATGATTTTGAGAAATCACACTGCTTCTTTGTATTGGTGATGGTCCTTCAATTTTCCAATCAGCTGTATTCTTTTTTTCGAAACGGCATTCGTTACAAATAAATTCTTCCGCTTCACCCCATTGATCTTTGCGTGCAGTTACTCTTAAAACTTCCGTACCTTTCATCCACAAACGAACTTTTCCTGAGCATTTTTTACAATCGCAACTTGCTTCAACTGGCTTTGTGAACCATACACGTGATTTGAATCGAAATGTTTTATCAGTTAGAGCACCAACAGGACATACATCAATCACATTACCCGACATGTCGTTTTCAATAACATTCTCAATGTATGTAGAAATTTCTGCAGCATCACCACGGTGCATAACACCATGCACACGATTATCAGTTAACTGATCTGCAACTTTTACACAACGAAAACACATGATGCAACGGTTCATATGTAACTGAACATATTTTCCAATATCAATGCGTTCAAATTCTCTTCGAGGAAATTCGTAACGCGTTGTTGCAGCTCCATGCGAATATCCTAAATCTTGTAAGTGACATTCACCAGCTTGATCGCATACAGGGCAATCCAAAGGATGATTCATTAATAAAAATTCAACCACACCTTGGCGTGCTTCTAACACATCTTTATTTATGGTGTTTTCAACAACCATTCCTTCCATCACTTCTGTACGGCAAGATGCTACTGGTTTAGGCATTGGTGTAGGATTTGCGGCGCTACCTTGTGTTACTTTAACAATGCAAGTACGGCAATACCCACCACTTGTTTTTAATTTTGAGTGATAACACATGGTTGGAGGAGCTACGTCCGGGCCAATCATTCGTGCTGCTTCAAGTATAGTAGTACCTTTTGGCACATCTATTTCTATTCCGTCTATAGTAACTTTCATTACGCTATTATTTTATTTAATCCATTATAATGACTGATATCCACAAATTTTTTCTTTTGTGCAATTTCAATAAATTCATGTTTGAAGTGACGAATAGCTGCCGCTACTGGCCATGCTGCCGCTTCTCCTAAAGGACAAATTGTTTTACCTTCAATTTTACTTTGAATATCCCATAACAAATCAACATCACTTTCGTTGGCTGTTCCATTTAAAAACTTTTGTAATATTTTTTCCATCCATCCTGTTCCTTCACGGCAAGGCGAACATTGTCCACAACTTTCGTGATGATAAAAACGAGAGAATGTAAATAAATTTTTCACAATACTGGTGTCTTCATCCATAGCAATAAATCCACCTGAACCTAACATCGTTCCAGTTAAAAAACCACCATCTGATAAACTTTCATAAGTCATTAATCGTGGTTCTCCTTTAGCCGTTGTTAATGCTAAAGCTGCAGGTAGAATAGGCACTGATGAACCACCAGCCACAACTGCTTTCAATTTTTTACCATTGCGAATACCACCGCAATATTCTTCACTGTATATAAATTCTTCTACTGTAATTCCTAATTCAATTTCGTAAACACCTGGTTTATTGATGTGTCCAGAAGCTGAAATTAATTTTGTTCCTGTTGATTTTCCTACACCAATTTTAGCGTACTCTTCTCCACCCATATTGACAATAGGAACAACTGCTGCAATTGTTTCAACATTATTGACAACAGTTGGACAACCCCATAAACCAGCGACTGCAGGAAACGGCGGCTTAATACGCGGATTCCCACGCTTACCTTCTAATGATTCTAACAAGGCTGTTTCTTCTCCACAGATATAAGCACCACCACCAACTTGCACATAACAATCGTGTGA
>CANLAV010000053.1 GCA_947487905.1 Bacteroidota bacterium
AAACAAACAACTACAATTGGAAATATGACAAACTTGATTAATGATTTAAAATCATCTAATTGTCCTTGTTTAAGTGTAAGTGTGCGAGCGACAAAAATTAATAGTATAATTTTTGCAATATCAGAAGATTGAAAGGTTAACCCTAAACCTGGAATTGCGATCCATCGGTTTGCTTCGCCAGCACTTACGCCTTTTGCCAATGTAAACATCAATAAAGGAAGCACTAAAAAAAATCCTATTTGCGCCACTCTTGAAAATACAGTGTACTTTAATTTATGTGTTAAGTACATAATAATTAAACCACAAATAATTAGGAAGGTGTGCTTAAATAAAAAGGCTTCTGCATTACCTTGTTTATATTTATGTGCAAGTGTAACGACAGAACTATATACAACTAAAATAGATAGAATAGACAATAAAAACACAATTGCCCAAATCACTCTATCACCTTTTAAGTATGTAAATAATTTCATGCCTTTATTTTAATTTAGTAACCAGTTGCTTAAATTTATTTCCTCTATTTTTGTAATTATCGAATGCATCATAACTAGGGCATGCAGGTGAAAACAACACTACTTGATTTGTAATAGCTCTATTTCTAGCAACTGTTACAGCGTTCTCCAAGCCATCAATCACAATTACCATAACGTGTTTATTAAAAATATTTTTAATCTCTGGAAGCCTTCTTCCAAAATAAACAACCGTTTTAATGTTATAATAGTTATTAAATTGAAACCAAGAATAATCTGTTTTCATATCGTCACCACCTAAAATTAAAACCAGTTCCGCATCTATAGAATTGATGTTTTCAGCTGTTAGCTTGGCGTTAATTGCTTTCGAATCGTTAATAAATGTGATACCTTCAATAGTATCGAGGATTTCCATACTATGTTCAGTATCTCGTTTAAAAGATTCTAATTTCGATGTTGTTATTTCTTTAATCACATGTTTCATACTACAATCCTCTAACGGCTGATTTAAATTGCACACCTCTATCTTCATAATTTTTAAACATGTCGAAACTTGCACAAGCTGGTGATAATAAAACCACATCATCTTTACTAGCTAATTTATAAGCCATTGCAACTGCCTCAGTAGCTGAAGAAGCTTCCATAATCATTTCAACAGAATTCTTAAAAGCTTTAATTATTTTTTTATTGTCAAGACCTAAACATACGATTGCTTTCACTTTTTCTTTAACTAAGTCAGATAACTCTTCGTAATTATTTCCCTTATCTTGTCCACCAACAATCCAAACGGTAGGCTTTTGCATACTTTCTAAAGCATACCAAGCAGAATTAATATTTGTTGCTTTTGAATCATTAATAAATTCGATTCCATTTACAGTTGCAACAAATTCTAATCTGTGTTCAACATTAACAAAATCCTCTAAGCTTTCGCGGATAATATCTTTTCTAATATCCACAATACTAGCTGCCATTGATGCTGCCATTGAGTTGTACACGTTGTGCTTTCCAGCAAGTGCTAATTGTTCTATTGTCATAATTAAGGGTTTAGGGTTATTATTATAATTAAGGGTTATTTTATTATCTTCTAAATAGGCTCCATCTATTTGGATTGTTTCTTTGATACTGAATGGAATATGTTTAGCCTTTACAGTATTTATTTTCATAAACTCATTAATTACTAGATCATCTTTGCAATAAATGAAATAATCATCCGCTGTTTGGTTTTGAGTTATACGAAATTTAGATGCCGTATAATTTTCGAACTTATATTCGTATCGATCTAAATGGTCGGGTGTAATGTTCAAAAGAATTGAGATATCTGCTTTAAAATCAAACATGCCATCCAATTGAAAACTACTTAATTCTAAAATGTAATAATCAAAATTTTCAGTAGCTACTTGATAAGCGAAACTTTTACCAACATTTCCAGCTAGTCCGACATTGTAGCCAGCTTTTTTAAATATATGGTATGTTAAAAGTGTTGTGGTTGTTTTACCATTGCTACCGGTAATACAAATCATTTTAGCATTTGTAAATCTTCCTGCAAACTCAATCTCTGAAATAACAGAAATGTTTTTTTCTTTTGCTTTCAGAATTAACTCAGCGTTATCGGGAATACCAGGACTTTTTATTATTTCGGTAGCATTTAAAACTAATTCTTCCGTATGTTGACCTTCTTCAAAAGAAATAGAATGTTTTATTAATTCTGTTTTGTATTTTTCTTGAATTAAACCTTTATCAGATACAAACACAGCAAAGCCTTTTGACTGCGCCAAAATAGCACTGCCAACTCCGCTTTCGCCACTACCTAATATAACTACCCGTTTATTCAATTTAGTTTATCTTAATTTTAAAGTAATAATGGTAAGTGCTGCCAACATGATTCCGATTATAAAAAATCGCATTACAATTTTTGATTCGTGAAACCCCGATTTTTGATAATGATGATGCAAAGGAGCCATCTTAAATAAACGATTAGCTTGGGCAAATTCGAGTCCGTGTTTTTTTCGTTGGTACTTAAAATAAAAAACTTGCATAATAACTGATAAATTTTCAATGACAAAAACGCCACATAAAATGGGGATTAATAATTCTTTTCGAATAGCGATTGCGAATACAGCAATGATTCCACCTAATGCCAAACTACCTGTATCACCCATAAATACTTGAGCGGGAAATGCATTATACCACAAAAATCCAACGCAAGCACCAACGAATGCAGCCATGAAAACAACAAGCTCACCTGTATGTGGTATGTACATGATATTTAAATAATCTGCAAACACTGTATTACCACTTACGTATGCCAAGATCCCTAACGTTGTGCCAATGATTGCACTTGTTCCTGCTGCTAAACCATCAATGCCATCTGTAATATTTGCACCATTAGAAACAGCTGTAACTATTAAAATAACAATTGGGATAAAAATGAGCCAACCATATTTTACCGCATTATCTCCCAAAAACGACAATAAGTCTGTATAATCAAATTCATTATTCTTGACAAATGGAATAGTTGTTTTAATCGTTTTGACAGGCGTTTTAGCATATTTCGGTATTGCTAAATCCTTCTGACTACCCGTAGATTCATCAAAATTAGAAGGTTCATAATAACTAGAACTATTTGTGGTAACTCTTTCTTTTGTTACGACATCTGGATGAAAATAAAACACAGCGCCAACAATTAATCCAATGCCGATTTGTCCAACTACTTTAAATTTTCCTTTTAAACCTTCCTTATTTTTTTTAAAAACTTTTATATAATCATCTATAAATCCTATCGTGCCAAGCCAAACGGTTGATATAAGCATAATAACGATGTAAATATTATGGATTTTCGCAAACAATAATGTTGGAATAATGATTGCTGCCAAAATAATTAAACCTCCCATGGTTGGTGTACCAGCCTTTTCATTTTGGCCTTGTAATCCTAATTCTCTGATAGTTTCTCCAATTTGTTTTTGACGAATAAAATGAATGATGCGTTTACCAAACATCATTGAAATAATGAGTGAGGATAATAATGCTAAAGCCGCTCTAAAAGAGATGTATTGAAATACCCCGGCGCCAGGGAAGTTAAAATGTTGATCTAAATAGTGGAATAAATAATAAAACATAATTTATAAAGTTTGTGTTTCAAATAATTCTTTAATAATTTCAAAATCATCAAAATGATGTTTCACGCCATTTATCTCTTGATACTTTTCATGACCTTTTCCGGCTATTAATAAAATGTCACCTTCTTTAGCAAAGGCAACGGCTGTTTTAATTGCTTCCTTTCGATCGCTAATTCTCAATGCGTTTTTCATTTCAACAGGTGATAAACCACTTTGCATTTGATTTAAAATTTCTTCTGGATTTTCACTTCTTGGATTATCGCTTGTTAATATTGTTTTATTACTAAATTCGCAAGCAATTTTTGCCATCACAGGTCTTTTTGCCGAATCTCTATCACCACCGCAACCAACAACTGTAATCACTTGTTCATTGCCCGTTCTTATATCTTTAACAGTTTCGAGCACATTTTTCAGAGCATCAGGCGTGTGAGCATAATCAACGATGGCGATAATTCCTGATTTTGATTTTATATATTGAAAACGGCCTTCAACGGAATTTAAATTACTAAGTGTTGTTAATACTTGTACTTTATCTTGCTTTAACAATATAGCCATAGCATATACGACCAAAGCGTTATACGCATTAAATGAACCAATCAATTTTATCCAAACTTCTTGATTGTCTATATTTAACAGCAAGCCATTTAAATGATTTTCAATCACCCTGCATTTAAAATCAGCTAATGACTTTAGAGCATAGGTATATTTTTTTGCTCTTGTGTTTTGCAACATAACCATTCCATTTCTATCGTCTTTATTGGTTAAAGCAAAAGCATCAGTTGGCAAATGGTCAAAAAATAATTTTTTAGCTTTGATGTATTCATCAAATGTTTTATGATAGTCAAGATGATCGTGCGTAATATTTGAAAATGCTGCTCCAGTAAAATTTAGACCTGTTATGCGATGTTGAACAATAGCGTGTGAGCTCACTTCCATAAAGGCATATTGACATCCTTGTTCAACCATTTGATTGAGTAATTCATTTAATGATAGGGCGTCTGGCGTTGTGTGCGTTGAAGGAATGACAACATTATTAATTTTATTTTCAACGGTAGAAAGTAAACCAACTTGGTAACCTAAACCCTTAAATAAATTAAACAAAAGTGTTACGGTTGTCGTTTTTCCGTTTGTTCCTGTGATTCCAATTAATTTTAGCTTTTCGGAAGGATTATCAAAAAAATTGCAAGCAATGTACCCTAATGATTCGGATGAATTTAAAACTTTAATGTAAGTGATATGCTCATGTATTTGAGTTGGCAATGTTTCACAAACAATAGCACTAGCTCCTAATTCAATGGCTTTATCAATATATGTGTGTCCGTCTACAGTTACACCCACGGTAGCAATAAATAAAGAATCCTTTTTTACTTTTCTTGAATCAAACGTCACAGAAGAAATGGCCATATTGGTGGAGCCAGTAATTTCTTCAATACGTGTTTTATATAATATGTCGCTTAATAGTTTCACCTTTTAACTTAATATCAATGTTATTTTATCTCCTTTGTTAAACTTTTTTCCCGCTTCAAGCGATTGTTTTTTTACGGAGCCGATTCCTACTATCGTAACATGAAAGCCGCAATTTTCAAGCAAAAACAAAGCATCCTTTGCAGTTAATCCATTTAAGTTTGGTACAATTCCTTTTTTTAATTGACTTCCTAAATTCGATGCTTCAATAGTTTGGTAAGCAGTAACAATTTTTGAACTAGACAGATTAAACGTTTGATAAATACTTGCTAATTCACTTCTAGTTGACTTAACTGAAGATGGAGCAGTGGTTAAAAGGTTTTGTTTATTATTTATTGGTTGTATAAAATCTAAACTGGTTGAATACACTTTTTCTGCAATTTCTTTAAATACAGGACCTGCCACTAAACCGCCATAATAAATACCATTACTTGGCGAATTAATGACAACAATACAGGTGTAAAGCGGATTGTTAGCAGGAAAATATCCAACAAAAGATGCTTGGTATTTTCGCTGACCTTCCTCTCCGTATAAGGTTTGACCTACCCCTTTTTTTACACCAATATTTGCAATTTGTGCAGTTCCTGTTTTTCCTCCTACTTTAAATGCAGTAATATTTAAACCTTTACCACTTCCATTTTCAACAACACCCTCTAACATTTTCTTTGCTTTTATAACGGTTGAGGGCTTTACAATTTGTTCGCAAATTACTTCCGTACTAAATGTTTTAACGGTTACTCCATTTCGTTTAATTTCATTTTCAAAACGAGGGCGAATCATTTTACCATTATTCGCAATAGCATTATAAAGCGTCAATATTTGTAATGGAGTAATTAATGTTTCATACCCGTAACTCATCTGTGGGAGCGTAATTCCAGACCAATCTTTCTTTTTTGGTTGCTTAATAAGAGGTAAGGCTTCTCCTAAGATTGATAATCCGAGTTTTTTATTAAGATAAAATGAATTTATTTTATCTACATATTTCTGTGGATTTTTGGAGTAATATTTCATGATTGTTTTTGCTACGGCACAATTAGAAGAAACTTCAAAGGCACGTTGTAAACTTAAAATAGCTGTTTCCGGAGCGTGCGAATCTTTTATTGTTTGAGTGTAATAAGTTACTTCTCCATTTCCAACTTGAATTTTTTCATCTAAACTTAAATTGTAATCATCAATTACCGCTAAGTAAGAAGCCAATTTAAATGTAGATCCTGGCTCTGTTGCAAAACCAATGGCGTAATTTAAATTCTCAGAATACGAACTTGTTGAATCATTTTCGTTTCTCGATAAATTTGCAATAGCTTTAATCTTTCCTGTTTTAACTTCCATTAAAATTGCGCAACCATGCGAAGCATTATTTTTTACTAATGTTTTTAATAAAGCGTTTTCAGCAACGTCTTGAATATTAATATCGATTGTAGTATATAAATCACTACCATCTTTTGGTTCAACTTCATTCTCATCATTAATTGGGCGCCAAACATCACCAGCAATTTTTTGCATTAAACGTTGTCCACTAATTCCTTTTAAAATCGAATCGTATGCACCATCTAATCCAACTCTTAATGTGTCATTTTTTTGGTATTGAACATATCCAATGGTACGAGCTGCTAAGGTTTTAAAGGGTCGCTCGCGTTTATTCGTTTGTAAGGTTACCAAACCACCACGTTTTCCTTTTCTTAGAATAGGAAAAGATTTGAGTGTTTTTAATTCTTTATAGGATACATTTCTTTTTAATACCAAATAGCGATCTCCTTTTTTTCTAGCTTTTCGTAAAATTTTAGTATAGGCTTGTGTTGATTTATCTTTAAATAAATTCGATAAGCAAAAACTAAGTGAATCAATGTTGTTATCAAATAACTTTTTATCAATGGATGGGGCATTAATATCTATTGCTACTTCATAATATGGTAATGAGGTGGCTAATAAATTTCCATTCTCATCAAAAATATTTCCTCGAACAGCTTCTATTGTTTTCAAATCTGTTGTTAATGCTTCTGCCTTTGCTCTCCAATGTTCACCTTCTTTAAATTGAATAACAACCATCTTATATAAAATAGACATAGCAAACACACAAAGTATAATGTATACAATGTAACTGCGGGTTAATGTGTTTTTCTTATTTTCCAATTTATTTTATGGTGTCAATTTCTATTTTCATTGGAGTTACAACGGGCTCTTTCAATCCCAATTTTTCAACTCTTTTGGCAATTTCACTTTGTTTGCTTATGAACATTAAATCAGATTTTGAAGAAATGTACTCAGTACGCAATTGCTTAATTTCATTACTTGTTCTATTTACTTCCCTAATTTTATCATCAGCATAATATCCATTTGCTATATAAAAAATGGCGATTACGCCTAAAAACAAAATAAAAGGAGCCATTTCAAGCGCCTTTTCATTACTTAAAAAAGAACCTCCAAATACGCTAGACAAACCTTTTGCTAATACGCCTTTCTTGCCTTGTTTTTTAGGCTTCTCAGGCGGTGCATTTTTTTCATCAACAGGCTCTAAAGCCTCTAATTCTTCTTGCTCCGTTTGAATTGGTTTTTCTCTAAATTTATTTGCCATTTACAATTTTATCGCCACTCTTAATTTTGCACTTCTAGCTCTCGAATTTTCTTCAATTTCTTCTCCAGATGGAACAATGGGTTTATTTGTTATTGCTTTAAAATATTTTTTTACAGTTCCAAACACTAAGTCCTTTTCTTCTATGCCTTCACAGTTGCCTGAACGTATTAAATTTTTAACCAAACGATCTTCTAAACTGTGGTAACTCATGATTACTAATGGCGCATTTGGTTTTAATAAATGATAACATTGCGACAAACATTCTTTTAATGATTCCATTTCTTGATTCACTTCGATACGAATAGCCTGATATACTTTTGCTAAGTATTTATTGGCTTCAAACTTTGGTGTACATTTCAAAATAACATCATTAAACTGTGTTGTACTTTCTATCGAACCATTAAGTCTGTTATCAACAATAACATGAGCAAGTTTAAAAGCATTATCTACTTCTCCGTATTCTCTAAAAACTTGGGTCAATTGTTTTACATCATACGTATTTAAAACTTTATGTGCCGTTAAAACACTTTTTTGATTCATACGCATATCCAAATCAGCATCAAACCGAATCGAAAATCCTCTTTCGCCTTTATCAAATTGATGCGATGAAACACCTAAATCACCTAATATTCCATCAACCTGAGAGACGCCATATAATTTTAAATAATTTGAGATATACCTGAAATTATGCGGAATAAACGTTAATTTATTATCATCTGGAATATTAGCCTTAGCATCTTCATCTTGATCAAAAGAGAAAAGTTTTCCCTCCTTAGAAAGGTGTTTCAAAATTTCTTTTGAATGACCACCACCACCAAAGGTTAAGTCAACATAAATACCATTTGGTTTTATATCTAAATAGTTAATGCAAGGGTTTAAAAGAACGGGGATGTGATAGGCTTTAGTCATCATCTCCATCATTAAAATTTAAATTGCCTAACACGTCTTGAGCCAATTGCTCAATATCTAATTCTTGAGATAAGAACTGGCCGTATGAATTTTTATCCCAGATCTCAATCACATTATTACTCCCTAAAATTTTTACATCCGTTGAAATGCCCGCATAATCCACTAAGGATTTTGGAAGTAAAACCCTTCCAGTATTATCTGCATCAGCTCCTGTTGCACCACCAGTAAATTTTCTTACAAATACATCATTTGCTTTTATTAATCTATTCAGCTTACTCAATTTTTTGTTCAGTTTATTCCATTCAGAAATGGGATAAAGCACTAAACATTTTTGATGAAGATTTCGATTAATAACAAATCCTTTATCAAACGCATCTTCTAATTGCTTCCTTAAATTAACAGGAAACATAAAACGCCCTTTCGCATCTACTTTACAATCATATTCTCCTATAAGGCTTTGCATCAGTGGTTTTTGTTTGATATGTGTCAAAAATATCAAAATTTTACCACTTATTACCACTAAATGCCATTTTTTACCACTTTTGTTGAAAATTAAAACTAATGTTAATAATTATGATAAAAATTATGCCTAAGTAATAAAGGTTAGTTATATCTATGAAGTATCGATTTTATTGGCATTTTATGGTTTTTGTAAAAATCAAAAAAGTGATAAAACCTCGTTTTGACTTTTTTGAGATATTAACAATTATAGTATCTTTGACAATCTATAACTATGGAAAACGAAAAATTTATTGATGTTGAAAAGGTATTGAAAGACAAAGCCTTTAAACTATACAAATGGTTGCCACGCTTTGCCATTAATTGGCTTAAGAAGAAACTTCATGAGAAAGAGATTAATGAAACCATGCGTTTGTTAAAAAACGACAGAGGTCTAGAATTTAACAGAAAAGGTTTGGATTCACTTGGTGCAAAAGTGGAATCAACAAATCAGCAGTTAGTTCCAAAAACAGGGTCAGTAATTATTGCTGCTAATCATCCTTTAGGTGGGCTTGATGGTTTAGCTTTGATTAAATCAGTTGGTGAAGTAAGGCCAGATGTACGATTTTTTGTAAATGACATATTAAAGAATTTTAAAAATTATGATGAGATTTTTGTAGCGGTCAATAAAGTTGGAGCGTCATCCACCAGTTCGTTAAGAACAATGGAAGACGTATTTAAAACTGAATGCGCTGTTTTGTTTTTTCCAGCAGGCCTAGTTTCTAGAAAACAAAATGGTTTAGTGAGGGATTTAGAATGGAAAAAAAGTTTTGTTACGCAGGCCATAGATCATAAAAGAATGATTCAGCCCGTGTTTATTGAAGGAGAAAATTCTAAGTTCTTTTATAATTTTGCTATGTGGCGTAAACGACTTGGAATAAAAGCAAATATTGAAATGTTGTTTTTACCCGACGAAATGTTTAAAGCAAGAAAAGATACCATCAAAATACATTATAGTAAGCCTTTTGACTCAGCCCTATTAGATAAAAGTAAAACAGACAAACAATGGTCTAAATTACTTTATCAATATATTTATTCGCCCGAATTTATGCAGGGCGTTTGCTTTGAGGATTATATGAAAAAATATTAAAAAAAGTATATTATTTAATATTTCGGTATTTTATAATTATATTTGTACAAGCATGCACACGTGGCGTAATTGGTAGCCGCGCCAGACTTAGGATCTGGTCCGCGAGGGTGGGGGTTCGAGTCCCTTCGTGTGTACGAAGCCGGACTTTTTAGAGAAATCTTTAAAAGTTCGGCTTTTATTATTCTCCAAATCAGCTGATAATTGAGCTATGTAGCCGATTACGGAATTTACTTTCGGGGTTCGATAATGTTCATTTTTTGAATCATATACCAAACCATCTGGAAATAAGGTATTTTGAAAAACTTGCTTTTGATAATAATCGCCTAAATCCCACGTTTTATTAAGGTTTGAAGATAAATCACAGGTAAATTTTATTAATTCTTTAGGGTTCGATAATTTCTGATCCAGTTTTTCAAGTTGTTTTAAAATTGATTCTTTTCGTTGAATCATTTCAGTAGAAAATTCTTCATAAATATCTACACTAACCTGACCTATTGCGTGACGTTTTCTTAAACTATAATATTCATCATCAACCTCTTTTAATTTAATTGATAACGATTTTTTCTCACTGGTGTTGCTCTTGGTTAAATTTTCCCAAGTGTAACCCAACTGAATACTTAATGGTTCTATATGGTCTGAATCAATGGTGTAATCATTAAGTAATTCCTTAAACTTACCATGCATGATGTTTATACTTCTATTTACTTTTACGCCTAACTTATTTACTTTGTAGTAATACAAACCCTTTTTCTTAACCATGTAGCCTGTGAAGGGAGCGCCACTGTCTGCGTCTTTTACAAATATTTTGAGTGGTAAATTATCAACTGCCTTACTAACCTTATAACCTGGTGAATTTGGATTTTCGTTTGCCTTTAAAAATAAACTTTCATCAATTAGTGCTGGATGATTTCCTCTAACTAATTCGCCCTTCAATAGATTGTGCGACATGAGTCCGCAATAGAATGGATTTTTAATAATTCCTGCAAGTGTTTGTTTAGCTAAGATTAAACCTAGTATTTTTAATTTATGCATAATTTGCTCATAGGTCATCCCATTTGCTCTCCAATTGAATGCTTGTTTAATTAAATCCCCTTTTTCATTTATCACTATAGTTTGATTGGGTGATAACTTTTTAAAGGTGTAACCTGTAGGAGCGTTTCCAATCCAATCCCCGCGAAGTAATTTTTCTCGCATACCATCAATGGTTTTTTGGCGACGCAAATCGTTGTCGTATTTACTAAAAATAAATTGGATATTTTGTTGTAGTGCTCCTGCATGTGAATTTGTATCAATTGGTTGAGTCACGGCTATAATATTTATCCCTAACTTTTTTAACTCACTTGCAATAAAAATGGCACTATCTCCAGTTCTGCTGAAACGGTCTAAACTATAAACTAATATGTAAACAATTTTTTCCTTACTCGCTTTTACAAATTTGAGCATTCGACTAAATTCTTTCCGTTCATCACTTTTAGCACTTTCGTAAGTGCCACCAAAATATCCTTTAATCGCAAAGTCATTCTTTTGAGCGTATTCGGTACAAAACTTTTTTTGCCATTCTAAGCTTTGATTAGTGTCCATTTGTTCTTTAGAACTAACCCTTGTATAGATCACGCAATTTTCAATACCTGAGTTTTTCTGCTTGTCACCTTTACCTTTTGCAAAGTTCTTAAGCAAGGATTGGTTCTTTTGATTTTGTTGAACGCTCATATTGTAATTGTTTTTAAATGGTTTGTTTTACACTTTTAGTTTTAAAATAAATCTCATAAAATAACACAGATAGTTTTTCTATAGAAGTAATGGTTTCTTCCGCTTGTTCATCTGTATAATTTTCAAAGCCTTTGCAGTTTCTTAATTCATCTATGCTTAGTCGTTTTCGTTTGTGTTCATTTGTTTGAATTGACATGTGATACAGTACTTTACCCTCATCTGTGATTTGCAGTAAGAAAGCATTGTTCGTAGTTTATGTTCTGTGGTGTGCAGTGTCATTTATTTAGTTTTTTTGTAAGAATGGTATTGATAATTAAGTCACCTTTTTTTGTAGCGGTATAAGTGATTTTGCAATTTGGAGCAAAAAGTACCTGCTTGATAAAATCTTTTACTTCGGATTCTTTTATTTTCTTTTCTTTTTCAGTTTTAATAATTTTGGTATCGGTCCCTTTGTCGTAATTGATGATAATGTTTTTATACTCCTTACTTCTTAACTCTCGAAGTATTGAAAGTTCCTCAGTGCTTAACATGACCATGCTTAGTTCATGTTCTTGTTTTTCATCTTCTGAAATAAAATCCATTATGTATTTCGTAATAGAAATATAGATATGTGGTTTTCGTATCGTAGCGTTCAAAACATCTTCCTTTTTTATATTAGGATGCCATTGATCGAATAAAACAATGAGATTCCAATTAAAAGGTTCACATTCCCCTCCTTTAAAAAACCCTAGACCAATCTCATCATTTTTTTGAGCTATGGCCTGAAAAATAATAACTTCAAGTCGGGTTCTTTGTTCAGAAAATAGACTACTTACCTTATTTAAAAATTTTGGACTTTTAATAGCATCTTCTAATACCTCTTTTAATTCTTTTGATAATTCACCATTTGCAAAATGCTCCATTAAATTTCCTACAATGTCTGGGTTTTCTATGGACAGTTTTTCTCCAACATCAAAATTTAAGGATTCAAATAAATAGCCTTTCGCCTTTTCAATATCGGCATAAGGATAGCCTAAATCTCTGAGGGAAATAACAATTTTCATCCATACATACTCCACAAAATTTAATCTTACCCATTCTCGTTTCGTTTCTTTCTTATGTTCTTTTTTAACAGGTGGAGTAATTCTAAGGTCTTTCCATTGCTGATAATTTCTTGCCGACATTCCTAAATCACTAATTACAAACTCCTTTTTTAATAAGATACTTTTTTGCTTAAAAGACTCGTCAAAATCAATATTTGTAATTGCTTTTAAAAAGTCGTCCGTTAGTTCTGCCTTTCCCATATTTAATGTTTTTGTAAATGTAAGCAATTTTTTATTTATATACAAATTTGTGTATTAAATTATTTTAAGTAACTTTAATGAATAAATGTATAGTTGAAATTTAAGCATGGAACAAATTTTTGAATTTCGAATCAAGCGTAAATTAAAAAAATGAACTGTAAAATAACCATAAAATAAGTGTAAAATAAACGTAAATAAAGTGTAAAAATCATGAAAAAAATTGAGAAAAAACGAATCAAACACAACGCAAAACTCACTAAAATCAACTGTTTAAGATGCAATGTACTATTTAATGCGCACAGAAACAATGCTAAATACTGTTCGTCACTATGTAGGGTTCAAGAAAATAACTTCAGAAAAGAAATCGGATTAGTGAATTATGTGTTTTCTGGAACTTTTAACGAGTTAAAAGTCAATTTATGTACTAGTGATTTTTCGAAATTGCACTATGGCTTTGATGATGATTTTGATGATATAAAGGATATCATAGAAATAAAAAAACTAGATCTACCCTGGAAATATTGTTTTAAGGATTTCATAATTTACCACACCCCACATATCAAAAAAAAGCCATTTGAGCTTTACTTTAATGATTCCAAGTTACTTAAATACAATAAATCAAAACAACCATTCCCAGTTTTTATAGCCCCAAAAATTATAAAATTTAAGTAATAGTTATAGAAAAAACTGAAGAAATTACTTAAATAATATTTTGTATGGTGCACTAAATCGGTGAACTTTATGGTCAATTTATTTCACAAAATCAAATCGAATGGTTCTGTTTTTTTTCTGGTTTTGAGCTGAATTGTCAAATAATGATTCGTTGGAGCCAACTCCTATTGTATTCTTAAAGTTTCGTTTTTTAACACCTCTCTTTAATAATTCTCGTTTTACATAATCAGCTCTTTGTTCTGATAACATAACATTATACTGTTTTGTGCCTCGATTACAAGTATGGCCAATAATGTTTATTTTTAAATCTGGATTTGTCTTAAGAATATTTGCAATGTCATCTAATTTTTTTAACATTTCCTTACTTAATTTCGCAGCATTTAATTTAAAAATAACTTCCTCAGAAATAGAATTTATTTGACTAACTAATTGTTTTTGGACTTCAATAACTGACGATTTTTTTATCTCTATCGGTTCTGAAACACTTGTTATTTTAGGCAGTGGATCTTTCTGCGTTTTTGAAATAACTTCTTCTGCAATAGCGGTTGTTGGGCTTTCAACGGCTATCGCTTCTTTTATTATTTCAGGTTCTGAAACATTTGATTTTACTGGTAAGGAATCTTTCTCCGTTTTTGAAATAACTTCTTCTGCAATAGCGATTGTTGGACTTTCAACGGCTATCGCTTCTTTTATTATTTCAGGTTCTGAAACATTTGATTTTACTGGTAAGGAATCTTTCTCCGTTTTTGAAATAACTTCTTCTGCAATAGCGATTG
>CANLAV010000054.1 GCA_947487905.1 Bacteroidota bacterium
TGGTATACTCATCACCAATTTTTACCAATCGCGATGCTTTTACTGCTTCACCATTCAACTTAACTTTATTGTTTTTGATAGATGTACTTGCCAATGAACGTGATTTATACATGCGTATGGCCCATAAATAACAATCTAACCTTACTGAATCAAGTACCATTCTTAGAATTAATTTTGTCAAATTTACAAATGTTTTATGACAACACATATGATAAAAACATTTAATAACAATCTACAAAAAAACTAATATCCTTTGTATCTTTAAACCTTATGTTATTAGAAAAATTATCACTCCTTAATTTTAAAAATTACACCGAAGCACAAATGACTTTCTCAGAAAAGTTTAATTGTTTCGTTGGCAATAATGGTGCTGGTAAAACAAATATTTTAGACGCTATTCATTATATTTCATTATGTAAAAGCTACTTTAATAGTATAGATAGTCAAAACATACAGCACGAATTGCCCTTTTTTGCTATACAAGCATGGATTGAAAAAAATGGGACAACCGATGAAATTTATTGTGCATTAAAACGTGGGCAAAAAAAACAATTTAAACGAAACAAAAAAGAATACGATCGCTTATCGGAACATATTGGTATTTATCCACTCGTGATGATTTCACCATCAGATAGCGAACTTATACTAGATGGCAGTGAAGTAAGACGTAAGTTTATTGATAGCATCATATCTCAATATGATAAACATTATCTTGATTCGTTAATATCCTATAATCATGCCTTACATCAACGCAATGCTTTGCTTAAATATTTTTATGAACAGCGACATTTTGATGCATTAAGTTTAGAAGTATGGGACGATAAACTCATTCAATACGGAGAAACCATCATATCAAAACGCAATCAATTCTTAGATGAATTTATCCCCATGTTTAATGCCAACTACGAGCTAATTAGTGGTAGTAATGAAATAGCGAGCATCCATTATGTAGCATCAACCAAAGGCGCTGACTTTAAAGAATTATTACAATCCAATTTAGATCGGGATAAAATAGTGCATCACACAACTATCGGACCTCACAAAGATGATTTAGAGTTTAAATTACTAAACTCGAGTTTGAAAAAATTTGCTTCACAAGGTCAACAAAAATCGTACTTACTAGCACTTAAACTAGCGCAATTCGAATTTGTAAAAAAGAAAACAAATACCAAACCTTTGTTGCTACTTGATGATATTTATGATAAATTAGACGAGTCAAGATTTACCAAATTGATAGAATTAGTTAGTAGTGAGAATTTTGGGCAAATATTTATAACAGATACGCATCCTGAGCGCATGAAAACATTATTTTTAAAATCGAACTCTAAACACTCTATCTTTATTGTGGATAATGGAATAGTTAATCAACATGGCTAAACAAAGTAATTTAATAAAACTAGGAGATGCCATTTCTCAACTTTTCAAAGAAGAAAAGCTCGATGAGAAATACAGTATTTTTGCTATTAGGAATGATTGGGAAAAAATTGTAGGAACGATGATTTCAAAACACACCACTCAAATAAATTTTACAAATGGTCATTTGTATGTTTCAATAGATTCTTCTATAGTAAGGAATGAAATGGCTTTCGCAAAAGAGGATATCATAAATAAAGTAAATAAATTTGTGGGCAGTAGATTAATTAAAGAATTAGTATTGAAATAAATCATGAAAACATTTAATGTTCCAGAGTTTTACAGAAGTCCAATTATTTCCAAAGTAAAACAATACCGAAAAATACAAGACCCACGAAAAAAAGATAATACTCCAACAGTGTTAAACTTTGGAAAAATAAATTATTTAATTGCTAGACACTTCGGATTTTGCTATGGCGTAGAAAACGCCATTGAAATTTCATTTAAAGCATTAGAAGAAAATGAAGGCAAACGTGTGTTTTTATTAAGTCAAATGATTCACAATCCTGATGTGAATAATGATTTAATAGAACGAGGCGTTCAGTTTTTACAAGACACAAATGGAAAACAACTAATTAGTTTTGACACCTTAACAAGCGACGATGTAGTCATCATTCCAGCATTTGGAGCACCACTTGACATAATTAGTTTATTAGAATCCAAGAACATAAAAACCGAAAAATACAATACAACTTGCCCATTTGTGGAACGTGTTTGGAAAAAATCTGAGTCCATAGGAAAAGAAAATTACACTATTATCATACACGGTAAATACACGCATGAAGAAACACGAGCTACATTTTCGAGAAGTGATAAACATAGCAAAGCCATTGTGGTAAGAGATTTAGAAGAATCTAAATTACTAGCAGATTATATTTTAGGAAGAAAAAACAAAGATCAATTTGTTGTTGATTTTAAAGATAAATATTCAAACTCTTTATGCCTTGAAACTGATTTTGATAGAATTGGAGTCATCAATCAAACAACCATGCTTGCAGGTGAAACGCAAGAAATTGCCGACTTTTTTAAAAACATCATGATTCAAAAATTTGGTGAAGCCTCTATTGGTAATCATTTTGCAGATACAAGAGATACCCTGTGTTATGCTACAAACGAAAACCAAGATGCCACGTATGGATTGTTAAACGCGGAGGCAGATTTAGCCATTGTCGTTGGAGGCTACAACAGTAGTAATACATCTCATTTAGTAGAACTATGTGAAAAAAAATTCACAACCTATTTTATTTCATCAGAAAAAGAAATCATAGACGCAACAACTATACAACATTTTGATTATCCAAATAAAAAACACTTAGTAACAAATCACTTTTTACCAAAACATTCGCCATTAAATATTATTATCACCAGCGGTGCATCTTGTCCCGATTCAGTTATAGAAGGCGTTATTAATAAGCTAAATAGTTTTTATACGGATTTAATTCCTACGGAAACAGTTTTAAATAACTTACACACTAGCATTTAAAAACAAAAAATAAAATGAATTTAAATTTAACGAAACCACTTGCCTTTTTTGATTTAGAAACAACAGGCGTTAATATTAGCTCCGATAGAATTGTAGAAATATCAGTGGTACGTGTAAACATTGACAATACAACTGACATACTGACTAAAAAAATAAATCCAACTATCCCGATTCCAATAGCCACATCAAAAATACATGGCATATATGATAATGACGTAGCTGATGCGCCAACTTTTAAAGAGTTTTCAGCGCAACTGTTTCAATTTATCAGCAACTGTGATTTGGGCGGATTTAATTCAAATAAATTTGATGTACCATTATTAGCTGAAGAATTTTTAAGAGCCGAAATCGATTTTGATTTGAAAAATAGAAAATTAATTGATGTGCAAAATATCTTCCATATCATGGAACCAAGAAATTTAACTGCTGCTTATAAATTTTACTGCGGGAAAAATTTAGAAAATGCACACTCTGCCGAAGCAGACACAGTAGCTACATACGAAATATTTAAAGCACAAATTCAACATTATGAGAATATTGAAAAACTAGATGAGAAAGGCAATGCATTTAAACCAGTTGTAAACGATATGACAGTATTAAGTGAACTCACTAACAGATTTAAACAAGCTGATTTATCCGCAAGAATTGTATACAACGAAAAAGACGAAGAAATTTTTAATTTCGGGAAACATAAAGGAAAAACGGTAAAAGAAGTATTTGAAAAAGAACCTGGATATTACAGTTGGATGATGCAAGGTGATTTTCCACTTTATACAAAAAAAATCATTACACAAATCAGATTAAGCATGAAGTAACTGTTTCAATTACTTTTTAAACTCAATACGCATGCATGACATAGAACCTTTTTATAATTGGCAACATTTATACATCGCTGCCGAAGATGAAAACTCTCCTTTTTACGGTACAGAATATAGTGAATTTACATTCAGCAATACCGTTTATAATTATTACATCCATCCACAATGGGATAATATGGGAAGCGAAACACTGTATCTCAAAATTATTTTTGTTGATTATGAAGAAGGCTTCGCTTTCATAGAGTTAATAGGCGAATGGAATGACGCGATTAACAATGATATCATGCTTTTAAAAAGAGATATCATGGATGAACTATTGCATCACAAAATTAATAAGTTTATTATAATTGGTGAAAACGTTCTCAATTTTCATGCATCCGATGATTCTTATTATGAAGAATGGTTTGAAGATGTGGAAGATGGTTGGATAGTGTTTTTAAATTTCAGAGATCATATTTTAAAAGAGTTTAAATCTTCAAGCTTAGATTATTATTTTAATTCGGGTGGAGAGTTAAATGATTTCGAATGGCGTAAATTTTCTCCAGGACAAGCATTTGGCAATATTGAAAAAATAATAAACAAACGACTTCAATAAATAATTAAACGAAACTAGTTTTTATTCTTCTAAATATAAAAACTAACATTAATCATGTTTTTTACTGATTTATGGTGAGTTGTCTCAAAACAGATAACCTACATTTAAACCATGAAAAAACTGTATACTCTACTAAGCTTAATCGTTTTTTTCTATGCGTGTGAAACTAAACTAGAAAAAACAAAACCAACTGTCGAGTCCATCTCTGAGTCTATTTACGCATCCGGAATTGTAAAAAGTAAAAATCAATACCAAGTATTTGCGACGGTAAACGGAATCGTTGAAGATGTGTTTGTCACAGAAGGTGATACACTAAAAAAAGGAGCACCTATCCTGTCAATTGCTAATGAATCTCAACGCCTAACCAAAGAAAATGCTTTACTAGCATCACACTTTTCAAATTATCAAGTTAACAAAGGGAAACTGTTAGAAGCCAAAGCGTTCATAGAACTTGCCAAACATAAAATGAAGAACGATTCACTATTATATATAAGACAAACCAAACTATGGCAACAAAATATTGGAACACAAGTAGAATTAGAACAACGTGAATTAGGCTATCTAAACGCACAAATATCTTATTCTTCAAGTCTTGAAAAATATGAAGAACTAAATCGCCAACTAAATTTTAGCGCTTCACAAACAAAAAATAATGTACTTATCTAAAACAAACTTGAAAATGATTTTACGATAAGAAGCGAAATTAACGGAATGATTTACAGTTTATCTAAAACCAAAGGAGACGCTGTTGGACCGCAAACTCCTATTGCTGTAATTGGTGATGCTAAACAGTTTGTTTTGGAAATGCAGGTAGACGAATACGATATTATGAAAATAAAAAAAGGACTGCCAGTTTTAATTACGTTAGACAGTTATAAAAAAGAAGTCTTTAATGCTGTTATTACTAAAGTAAATCCATTGATGAATGAACGCAGTAAAACATTTTTAGTAGAAGCAGAATTTGTAACCCAACCAAACATCCTTTATCCTAATATCACATTTGAAGCAAGTATTATTATCAATACGAAAAAAAACGCAATCCTTATTCCTAGAAATTACTTACTAAATGATTCGATGGTCTTGAAAGCAAATGGAGAAAAAACAATTGTCAAAACAGGATTAAAAGATTTTCAAAAAATAGAAATTCTATCAGGACTAAAAGAGACATATGAAATTAGTAAGTCAGAGTAATGAATTTTAAATTAATAGCAGATATTTCCATTCAACTACTACTAGCACGTTGGAAACAAACTTTAGTTGCAGCCATTGGTGTAACATTTAGTATCACGATGTTCATCACGTTATTAGGATTTATGAATGGACTGAACGATTTATTAGATGGACTCATATTAAATCGAACACCACACATTAGATTATACAACGAAATTAAAGCATCCAAACTGCAACCTATTGATCGAACTTTTTCATATAAAAATCACCATCACTTCATTAGTTCTATTAAACCAAAAAATGAACGTCTAGAAATTTATAACCATGCCGTTATCATCGCGACTTTAAATAAAGACAACAGAGTTTTAGGCGTTGCTCCAAAAATAACGGCACAAGTTTTTTATAATGTTGGTGCCGTGGATTTAACAGGAGTAATAAATGGAATAGATGTTGAAGCTGAAAATAAACTATTTAAGTTTAGCGATTATGTGACGAGTGGCAATTACATTGATTTAAAAAATATACCAAACAGTATCATTCTTGGAAAAGGAGCTGCCGAAAAAATGTTAGCAAATATAGGTGATGTGATTCAAATAACGACGACGAAAGGAGAGCGAATGCCTTTGAAAGTAGTTGGTTTTTTTCAGTCTGGTTTACAAGATTTAGACAACGTGCAAAGTTATGCTTCTATCAATACTACTCAAAAATTGTTAGGTGAAGGCAATAGTTATGTTACTGATTTACAAATAAAACTAGTTGACATATTACAAGCCCCTCAAATAGCAAAAGAATATGCGAGTATTTTTGAACTTGATGCCATCGATATACAAACTGCTAACTCTCAATTTGAAACAGGAAGTTCAGTGAGGTCGTTGATTTCTTACGTGGTAGGAATTACATTACTCGTTGTAGCGGGCTTTGGCATTTACAACATTTTAAATATGATGATTTACGAAAAAATGGATTCGATTGCTATTTTAAAAGCAACCGGTTTTTCTGGTAAGGACGTCAATACTATTTTTATTACAATCGCCTTAAGTATTGGTTTCTTTGGTGGTTTATTAGGCTTACTGTTTGGCTTTGGTGTTTCGCATGTCATTGATATCATTCCATTTAATACGGCTGCTTTACCCACCATAAAAACATATCCTGTGAATTACAATCCGCAATTTTACACCATTGGATTCATTTTTGCATTAGTCACAACTTATTTTTCCGGGTATTTTCCTGCTCGAAAAGCTAGTAAAATCGATCCCGTCATCATAATAAGAGGAAAATAATATGAGTGAAAAAATAATTGAAGCAAAGCATATAACTAAGTATTTTCATGATCCTTTAACGATTCAAGTTTTAAAAGACATTGATTTTTCAATTAATAAAGGCGAATTCATTTCGGTGATAGGAAAATCTGGTTGCGGAAAATCTACTCTACTTTATATCCTCTCGACGATGGATACAGATTATGAGGGAGAGTTATTCATTGACAACGTGAGTATGAAACATAAACAGGAAGCGGAGTTAGCAAAAATAAGAAATGAAAAAATTGGGTTTGTATTTCAATTTCATTATTTATTAAACGAGTTTTCTGTTCTAAAAAACGTCATGTTACCTGGTTTAAAATTGGGAAAACTCACTGCACAAGAAATAGAACATCAGGCTTACGAGAAACTTAAAATACTCGGCGTACAAAGTGAAGCCTTAAAAAAACCAAATCAATTATCGGGTGGACAAAAACAGCGAGTTGCGATAGCGCGTGCATTAATAAATAATCCTATTATCATTATGGGTGATGAACCAACTGGGAATTTAGATAAAAAAAATAGCGAAGTTGTATTTTCTATTTTTAAAGAGTTAGCAGAAGTGTATAATCAATCTCTATTAATTGTAACACACGATAATGAGTTTGCAGCGCGAACACATCGCATCATTGAAATGGAAGACGGGAAAATTATTTAAAAAAAATAGACGTTAAAACGCTTAAAAGCTATTCATTTATTGTTTTTTTGTGTTTATTTATTTCGATTTAACATAAAATAAACTTACTTTTAAACTTCTTAAAAAAAGAACATAGAAGCAGATGAGTGGCTTACTATTGTTGCATTTGTATTGAAAAACTGAACTAAATTAAAAAACTAATTATGTGGAAAAAATTTGCAAGCCTTTTATTACGAAATAAACTCCTTTTCACATCTATCATTTTATTAATTAGTGGCATCATGGGTTATGAAGCTTCTAAAATTGAATTGTCTTACGAATTCGCTAAAATACTTCCTGATAATGACCCAACATTTATAGATTATAAAAACTTTAAAAAACAGTTTGGTGAAGATGGCAACGTCATGGTTGTTGGATTTCAGGATAAAGATTTTTTTACACTTAATAAATTTAACGATTGGTTCCATTTAAGTAAATCCATCAAAATCATTAATGGTATTAAAGAAGTTTTATCAGTTCCAACCACCTTTAAAATAGTGAGAAATGATAGCTTAGAAAAAATGGAATTCCAACCATTAATTTCTAAAATACCAACCTCGCAAGCAGAAGTTGACAGTATTAAAACAACGTTTTTAAATATGCCGTTTTACGACGGATTGGTGTATAATAAAAAAAATGGGGCTGTATTAATGGCCATCACTTTTAATAAAAGTTCATTGAATTCAAAACGACGCTTAGATATTGTGAAAGAAATAAAAGTATTAACTGAAGCGTTTTCTCAAAAGCATAACATCGATGTCCATTACTCTGGCATGCCTTATATTCGATCGCAAATGATGGAAAAAATTTCGCATGAAATGACTTTGTTTTTAATACTTGCGGTTCTAATCACAGGACTAATTTTATGGATGTTTTTCAGATCTGGCATGAACGTGTTTTTTTCGCTTGTTATTGTAGCGGTAGGAGTTATATGGTCTGTTGGCTTATTAGAATTATTTGGTTATAAGATTACTGTTTTAACGGGTCTGATTGCACCACTCATCATGGTTATTGGAATTCCCAATTGTGTGTTTTTAATTAATAAATACCAAAGTGAATATTTGTTACACAAAAATAAAATCAAAGCCTTAGCCCGTATGATTGAAACAATTGGTGTTACGTTATTTTTAGCCAACGTAACAACGGCCATCGGTTTTGGTGTATTATACTTTACAAATAGCGCAATGCTAGTTGAATTTGGTGTTGTTGCCGGCATCAGCGTCCTTACAACTTATATCATCACCCTTATTTTAATCCCCGTTTTATTATATGCATTACCTGTGCCTAAAACAAAACAAACAAAACATTTAGAAGGGAAACGAATCAATGCACTTCTATCAAAAATAGACCAATGGGTTCAATTTAAAAGACCCATTATTTATACCGTTACAACCATCATTACCATCATTTCCATATTTGGACTGGTGCGTGTAAATATTGAAGGCTATGTAGTAGACGACCTTCCAAAAAACGATCCTATTTATACAGATCTTCATTTCTTTGAAAAATCATTTAATGGCGTGTTACCTTTTGAAGTGTCGATTGATACTAAAAAAGAAAATGGATTGTTTACCGAAAACGCAAAGACACTCTATAAAATAAAAGCCTTAGAAGCTATTTTTAGTAATTATCCCGAATTTTCAAAACCATTATCTATAGTTGGTGCCATTAAATTTTCATACCAAGCTTATAAAGGCGGTAATCCTAAATATTATAAATTTCCATCAGTAACTGACTTAAAAAAATTATCTGATTACTCGGGTTCGATTGATAATCAGAACGGAAAAATGAAATCATTTATTGATAGCTCAAAAAGTATAACGCGCGTGAGTTTTCAAATGGCTGATATTGGATCCGAAAGAATCAAACAATTGGTTACAGACATTAAGCCAAAGGTAGATTCTATATTCGACCCTAAAGACTATAAAGTTAGTTTAACTGGACACAGCCTTGTGTTTTTAAAAAGTAACGATTATCTACTTGATAATTTATTTGAAAGTTTATTGATTGAAATACTATTAATTGCTTTGGTTGGAATGATCTTATTTAGATCCGTTAGTATCATTGTATTATCTAAAATACCGTGCTTAATTCCTTTAGTGATAACAGCAGGCATCATGGGCTTTTTAGGTATTCGATTTAAACCATCCACTATCTTAATTTTCAGTATTGCGTTTGGTATTTCATCTGATGGCACCGTTTATTTACTGACTAAATACAGACAAGAATTATTAAAAACAAACGGCAATGCAACATTAGCTATTTCTAATGCCATTAAAGATACTGGCCTAAGTATGATTTACACATCCGTCATTTTGTTTTTCGGATTCTCTATATTTTCAGTTTCAAGTTTCGGAGGAACAGCAGCTTTAGGTATTTTAATTTCGTTAACCTTATTAATTTCCTTGTTTACTAATTTGATTTTGTTACCAGCTATTTTACTTTCTATTAATAGTAAAAAGCAGCGTAAGTTAATGATGGAAACTCCCATCGTTGAGCTAGAAGATTAAAAACTAACGGTTGATTGCTATGCGTTTTTCATACATTCGCTTCCTGCATTTAGACCTAGACTTTGTGATGGTATTAGCGTGTCATTGGTTGAATTAAATCCCATTTATTTCCATAACAATCTGCAAACACCAATACAGTGCCATGTGCTTTCACACTTGGTTCTTCAACAATGGTAATCTGATGCTGTAATAAATTTTGATAATCTCTGGTGATATCATCGGTATATAAAAATAAAAAAACACGGCCTCCTGTTTGATTACCAATGCTTTTTACTTGCTCTTCGGTAGTTGCTTTAGCTAATAATATATTGCATGTACCAGTGCCTTTTGGTCTTACTAAAACCCAACGTTTACTTTCAGAAAGTGATGTATCTTCTACTAAATCGAAATGTAATTGTTCTGTATAAAAAGCGATGGCAATATCATAATCATCTACTAAAATAGTAATATGTGCAAGTTGCTGGTTCATGTTTTTAGATTTTTGACTAAAGGGTATAAAGGATAAATGTATCTAATTATTTGATTTTACTGATGTTTTAGGATTGCTTTTAACGTTTTGCAGCTACAAGAAGTTGGCGATTTCGAAGCACAAAACTATCTACCAGCACAGAACTTGATATGAAGCACAAAGCTTGATTTAACCAATGAACCGCCAATTTCTTGTAGGTGCTGTCATGCTTTGTTTTTCTTGTCTTCATTTTGTTTGAGTTCTGTGTTGTATGTCAACTTATTGAAAATTGCAATTAGTATCAAGTTACCTAAAACGAAACTTTCTACTTGAATAAAAACTCGAAAAAATGTAATCGTTATATCTTTAAGAGTTCCATTGTCCGCTGAATAATGCATAAATGCAAAAAATAAGCTAATTCCAAGTCCCACTTTAACAGTCAAGACAATTGCTTTTTTTGTCGTGTTAAGTGTCTTTGGTACAATCACTTTGTATTGAAATGTAAAAACAATAATAGCCCAAACAAACATTACCACATACTCTAATAGAAAGACAATTCCTGGCACGGAATCGTCTGGAGGTCCGGCTGGAAAATATTTCTGGAAAAGTCCGTCAGAAAGTAAATAGGTCAGATAACCAAATGTAGGTGGAAATACAGTACGTAATATTTTGTTGAATGTCATTGTTCAGGTTTCTCTTAAAATGAGGCATAATTTATCACTAAGCACTATAAATATACAAAAACATACGCCAATCTTACAACCGTTTGTTCGCTAAGCGCAAGTAAATGACCCGTTTTTAAGCATTTACAAGTACTTAAAAACGGGTAGCCTAATTACTTTCCAGCAGCAGCATTACTTTTGGCTTTAGCATCTTCTAATAATTTATTACAACGCACTTCTGATTCATCGATAATTTTTTGCGCTTTTTTATCTACTTCTTTTTTAGCTAACTCGGCCGCTTTTTTTGCCGCTATTTTCGTTAAAGGGTTTGTTGCTTTTTCTACCAAGGCATCGGCTTGTGCGTAACCTTCTGCTTTTGCTTTATCAACGGCTACTTGAGTGTCCGCTTTTATTTTTTCAACCTGTGCTTGAGCATCGGCTAATATTTTTTGTGCTTCTTCGTTTGCTTTATCTTTTGCAACAGCCACAGCTTGGTCTTTCACCGCATCGCTTGCTGATTTACCATCACTTTTAGTTCCTGTTTTTACAGTTGGTTTCATCACCGTTCCGCCAAAACTAACAGTGACATTCACTGTTTTTGGCAAACTAACGGTTGAGCCTATGGCAGAATTGGCCTGGCCTAATAAACCACTTACCATAGATGTTGCAGTACTTCCAAATAGGTCGGTTGGCACAATCATTTTCCACGTATAATCAATCGTTTGGTCAAATCCTGTTAATCCTGTAATGTCTGCTGTTATTTTTCCAATCTTAACTTTCACTGGTTTTTTTAATACGACTCTACCATCCGTAAATTCATATTCTGCATCTACATTTTCAATATCTAAATTTTTTAATTTATCCATCTTCAAGGCTTCGCCTAATTTTTCGAATGGAGGAAAACCACCTACAGATACTTTCTCTGTTTTAAAAACACCATGACCTTTTAATGAAGTCATCACTAGCGACATTTTTGTATCTAAATCAGCTGTAAAATTTTCTAAGGTAGCTGTAAATAGTCCCTTTGAATACTGGGCCATTGGAGCAATTTTTTTAATCGTATTAAATGCCGTAAATGTTTTTTGTATGTCAAAATTTTCTGCTCTCAAATTATAACTGACGGTTGGTTTTTTTGGGTTGGTTGTTTCGTAATACCCATTCATCATTAAACCACCACCTAATAAATTCATTTTTAAATTGGTCATATCCACTTTACGTTTTTTTACTTGAATATTTCCAACCATGTTTTCTATAACTAAATTATCATACAACACTTTGCCAACAGTTGCATTCAAATTAAAATCAAGATTTGCTGGCACTTCAACAACTGTCATCGCAGCCGTGTCCGCTGCTACTGTCGCAGTGTTAGCCGATGCTGTTGATGTTGATGCGGATACAGATGATGCAGGAGAAGACATCAATTGAGTTACATCTAACAAATTTGAATTTAAATTAAACGTACCGGCAATTAAAGAGTCTTTAAAAATATACTGTAAAAAATTATCAATTCTACCATTTGCTTTAATATCAGATTTACCAAGCAAAGCATCAAATGCTGACAGCTCAACAAACTGATTGGTGAAATTTAACTTCATCACATTTAATAACACATCGTAAGGCAATGTACTTGTTTTATAATTCATTTTATCAATTTGTAAAGTTCCACTCATGGCAAATTTATCGTACTCTTTTTTATCAAGACTACTCATTTTTCCAGCAACTTTAATATCTGCTTTAACAAGGCCGCTCATGTTATCTCCTTTATCTAATGGAATAAATTCTTTTACTGAATTTAAATTAACGCTTCCTTTTATTTGTGCTGATAAATCAGGATCAGAAATGGGTGTTTTGATATGAGCTGTCATATCAATTGGATTTCCAGCCATATTTAAATGAAATGTATTTACATCAATAGTTGTTGCATCTAAATAATTTTTTTTGTTTTCTATATGAACATCTACATTAATATCATTCACTGATTTTGGTAAAGATGGATATTTAAACATCGCTTTCGCAATGCCCAAATTAAGTGCAAAAGATGGATACGTGTTTTTTGTGCTATCTTTTTCGCTATGTAAAGTGCCTTTTGCCATACCGTCCAATTTTAAAGAACCTTCAGTTTTTACGCTTGCAAAATCTTTGCTATACACACTTGGTATTAATGATAAAATAGATTTGAATTCGGCTTGCTTGGTATTAAAAGTAATATCCATCGCCATGTCATCAGTTGGCATAGCAACAAATCCATCAAATGCTAAACCTAAATCGTTAATATCAAATTCATTTTCTTTAAATGTGAATTTCATGTTAGGCATATCCATGTTTACATCTGCTTTAACATGCAACTTCGCTTTGGTTAAATACCCTACTCCACCATAAGAAACAGTTGTTTCTGCAATTTCTAATAAGTTAGAAAGGGTAAATACATCTTGCGTAAAATCTCCACCCATTGTGTAATTCATATCTGTTAGTTTTGCATACGTATTTCCTTGAATGTCGTTGTATACAATGTTAGCATGATTTATTTGTAAATTTTTTAAAGTCATTGCAAATTTTGTTGCCGTTGTATCACTTGGTACTTCTGTTTTTGCAGTATCAGCAGTTGCTTTTGCAATATCCCAACTTGCTTTTCCATCATGACTAATGGTAGCCTGAATGTGTGGTTCATTAACAATAATAGAATTAATTTTATACTTATCGCCAGCTATCACACTTTTAATATCTAAATCAAAACTCAATTGTTTGATGTAAGCTAATGTATCTCCAGCAAAAGGTTCAATATTGATAACACTCACGTTTTGAATTTTAAATCTAAAATCAGGAAACGAACTGAACAAGGTTAAATCAAAATCGCCAAAATCAACTTTAGCGTTTAAACTCTTATTGGCTTCATCTTTCATAAGTTGAACTAACTTATCTTTAAAAAGAAATGGTGTTATCATCACAATAATGATTAATACAAGGAATGATATTCCCGACCATTTTAAAATGCGTTTAGCTAAACTTTTTTTTACGTTAGAATCTGTATTCATGATGTTTATGTTTTATACTTTTAAAGGTAATAAGAAACTATCAACCAAACATTGTGGTTTGATTTAAATTGACACGAAAGATATTATAAAAAATAATTTATGCGTAGTAATAAATGTTAAAAAAATATGATTTTTTTCGAAATCTATATCAAAAATTGATGTAATACGCTTTCGTTAGTTCTATATAAGCTTGTGTATAATTGTGCCTTTCATCTTCTTCAATAGCCATAGTTTCTTCCGAAAATTCAGTTGGTTTAAATTCAAACTGCATCAAATGGCGCTTATCAGTGTCTTTATCAACTCTTGATTTAACACGCAATAA
>CANLAV010000055.1 GCA_947487905.1 Bacteroidota bacterium
AGCGTAATAATTAATAACATTTTTTACATTTGCAAATAACCTTTGAGAGCCTAACCCTGCACCAGAACTCATATCATAACCAGAAGGATCCATTAAAATTAGTAAATCAAAATCTGTTTTTGAGTTGTTTGTTACAACGTTTTCTATATTATATGCCCCCAAACTATGTCCCACTAAAATAACTTTACCAATTGGATTATGAGCTTTAAATGTTTGTACAGTTTTAATAATATCACTTTCAGTTGTTTTTTCTGGCGATGATGCAAATGTTACAACTTGAGACTTTTTACCAAAATAACTACTTTTCAAGGACCCTAATTCATTATCGGCTCCATTGCCTGCGTTATCAACTCCCGCATTCTTCGTTTGTGTTCTATTTTCTTTTGGAAAATCGGTTTTATCTCCTAATCCCTGAACAACTATAATTAAGTTTTCAATATTAGCACCTACATCTTCAGCTTCACTTCCATCTCTATCTATTGCACAAATTGGTCTATTTGATGCAAACTGGTATGGTGTAAGTTCTGGATACTCTTTTGTCAACGGATCAACGCTCAAAAACTTACCTAAACTAGGATTATAAATTCTCATTCCATAATCTTGAGTTCCATCTCCAGTTCCAACAGTTTCTTTATCATTCTCCTTACCATTAAACCCGTATCTATAACTATTTGAACTTTGATAACTTCTTCCCGGCATTGGCATACCAAAGGCATAGTAATTAATTTTCGTATTTGAGCCTGTAGTCAATTGTTTGAGGAATAAATGATATTCAAATATATGCTAAAAATTCAGTTTTTATGATATTTCTGGCTCAAATTCCAGCCTTTTTTTGTTAAATTTTTCGTATACATCATCTATCTCTTTATCAATGTAAGTTTATCAATTTTGAAATGGTTGCACTTAGCATGTTTAGGTAATTTTTTTTAGTGAAATAATAAGAAACAGATTTCATAAACTTGATTTTGTTAATTGAATATTACTATCATTATTCCTTATGAATTTGAAATAAATTTTAGTGACTCTGATTTTATATTACACTATTACAACAGGTGGATAATTAGGTGGATAATTTTCTCTTTTGATATCGGTTTTTATCGTGGATTATCAAAAAAGTAAAATGTATAAAATCTCCTGAAACCTTTAATATCAATGAGTTTGATAAACTGATAATCCCAGATTAAGTAAGAGTTATTAACTTCCGTACGGGCTACGAAAGTAGTATTAAACCACAACTTAGGTTGTGGTTTTTTTTATGAAATAAAAATTTAATTATTTCGCCAATTTATTTAGAATAGAAATGAGATGAATTGAAATAATCTCCCAGTTAAATTGATTTTTTATTAAATCTAAAGAGGCTTGTTTTTTTGAATCTATATTTTTACAAGCTATAACTTGCTGTAAAGCATCTGTAAGTTCTTTTTGTTCAAGGGGTTTTATTAGCCAACCATTATTGTTATTTACAAGTTTAGACACTGCACCAACATCTGTAGCCACAATTGCTAAACCGCAAGCCATGGCTTCTAAAACGGCATTAGGAAACCCTTCGCTATAACTTGGACAAACCAGTACATCATTTTGACGAAGCAGGTGTTGGATTTTTTCAAATGATCTTACTTCTCCATGGTAAGTAATTCTAGAATCCTGTATTTTATCGTTAGTTGCAATAGGTCCAATAAATTCGAAAGTAAATGCACTATTCTTTTTAATTAAAAAGCGAATAGCCGTATTTAATTCTTTTATTCCTTTTCTTTTCTCAGCTCTTCCAATGAATACAAATCTCATGAGAGGATTTGTTTGTTTTGAAATGGAATCACTAATTAATAGTTTTTCAATACCTGATTCTAATTCAATGATGTGATTATTATTTACACCTAAAGATTGAATAATAGACGTAATTTTTCCGCCATAAGAAAAAACTACATCTGATTTTAACGTTATGTTTTTGACAAATGGCTTCAGTAAATATTGTTGAAGTTTTGATTTAACACCAATTGTTTTTTGAAACATTTCATATCCATGAAAATTAATTCCAATGTTAGGACACGGTAATCCTTTTTCTTTTTCTGATATTAATTTCCAGCCAGTAAAACCTTTTGTGTAGATAAAATCATAGTTGCTTAATAATGGTTTTATTATTTCAAAAATAAGGTTGGAATACCGATATGAATTGTAAAGATAATGTCCAGGGAATTTGATGGATTTAGGAAAAGGAATAACTATAGCATGAATAAATTCCCTTTCTTCATCATTAAAACAGTCTAATGAGTTAATATCTAATTGACTTTGATTAAAATGGAATAAGTCAACATGAATATTTTTTTTTGCTAAATATTTAGCCAAATAAAATGAGTGCTTTTGCATGCCTCCAATTACGTATGGATAAATCCCGTCTGTGAGTAATGCAACACGCATGTTAATTAAATAACGTTAGATAGTTGCTCAAAAATACGCTCTGTCGCTTTACCATCCCAAAACTTTGGAACGCTTCCTTTTTTATAAGTTCCATTTTCAATCTCTTGTAAATAAGATTTAATAGTTTCTAACTCAAATGGAATTAATGTATTCGTTCCTTCAGTGCAGGTAATTGGACGCTCTGTATTAGGGCGCAACGTTAAGCAAGGGATTTTTAAAAATGTACTTTCCTCCTGAATACCGCCACTATCAGTTAAAATAAATTTACTGTATTTAATTAATTTTTGAAAGGCAAAATAGTCTAAGGGTTGAGTAAAAATAAGTGCCTCAATCGCTTCGAATTCTTGTTTCAAATTAAAATTTTCAATATTTTTTAAAGTACGAGGGTGAACAGGAAAAACAATCTTATACGATTTAGAAATATGCAAAAGTAAATCTAGTAATTTTTGTAATCCATCTTTTGTATCAACCGTTGCAGGTCTATGCATGGTTATGAGTACATATTTTTTTTGGTCTAATTGTAATGTGTTTAAAATATCAGATTCTTCAATTTCTTTTTCAAAGGCAACCATGGTGTCAATCATTGTATTTCCAACAAAAAACAGATGACGTTCATCAACGCCATCATTTATTAAATTGTCCCAACCACTTTGTTCAGTTACTAAAAAGTAATTAGTAATATTGTCTGTAATGATTCGATTGTGTTCTTCAGGCATTGTTTTATCATAGCTTCTCAAGCCACTTTCAACATGTGCTATTTTTATGTTTAATTTATTAGCTGTAATAGCAGCAGCAACAGTTGAATTCACATCACCGACAACCATTATTAAATCGGGTTTAAATTCGGTAATCACAAGTTGTTCAAGCTTCATCATGATTTCAGCAATTTGTGTATTAGCTGAAGCTGTAGTTGTAATGTTTAAAAAATAATCGGGGATTAAATTAAATTGTGTAAAAAAAACATCCGCCATTTTATGGTCGAAATGCTGTCCTGTATGTACAATTTTTAAATCAATGTTTTTATAGTGAGAAACAACTTTTTTAAATTGAGTCACTTTAATGAAGTTTGGTCTCGTTCCAATAACGACTAATATTTTTTTCGCATCCATTTAAAAAATTATTTATCGAAAGGATATTTTACATAGGTTATTTTAAAAATAGGTTTGTAAGCATTATTGGAAGTTCCTCCAAATACAACTCGGTTTAATCGGTCATCACGCCTAATTACGAATGCTCTATTGGGTTGTGCGTTTACAATGTAAAAACCATAGTTAGTAATTTTATTAGTAATTATTTTCTGTACTTGTCTAGCAATATTAAATACATATTGCTTGTTTGTTGCGTCGTAATTACCACTGTATTTTAAAAAATCAGTTGTTTCAAGTTGGTCATAAACAAGTTCTTCTCTACCTGAACCCATCGAATCTGCTAATAATGCTAAAGAAGCAGGGTAGTTATATTTTGAATCAAATACAGATTCATCTACTTTGATAATTAATTCAGCTCGGCTGATAGATACGTTTTGCGAATCAGAAAAGTTTTTTAAATATGGTATAGTTAATCGTGTTCGCGTGCCACCAAAGCAATTTAAATATAAATTAGTTTCGCCCCTTTGAGTATTACCATTCAGCTGATCAAATAAATTAACGGAAGCTCCAATGTTGTAATTATGTTTTATGTTGTTAAATCTGGCAGCGTCCGTCCCTTTAAATGTAAATTTAAATACTTGTCCTTTTGAACTTATGGATCCACTTTCATGGTAATAAAAATTGGCGCCAGACAAAGCATCATCCAAATCAATTCTTCTAATAGCGCCTTCTGTTGGCGCATTTAAATTACTTGTTTCAGTTGTAATGTAGAATCCTTTATTGGCGGCTAAAAATGCGGTGTTATTAACTAAATTACTATTCGTTTGCAATATGTATTGGGCCATATTATAATCGAGTGGAAGGACTAAACAAGGACTTGTTCCTCTTACAACATATTTAGCTTTAATATGAGAAACTGTGGAATTTGATTTTGAAAGGGTAGAATTTGAGTAATTGCTATAACCACTAGTGCTACTAGTTGGTAAGATTTTTTCATTTAAAACATGCACATCATAGGTCAAAACTGTATTTGTATCTCCAATAAATTGGCCTGACCAACGTAATACAATTTCGGCAGAGTCTAATATTGGATTAACACCAAAGCTTACGTTTGTTAAATTATTTGCAATGGATAAATTTGTGTAAATACTGGCATCTGTTCTTCCAAAAACGGGATCTAAGGTTGAACCTAAAAATTTATATTGATCGTTATAGCTTTTAACGTATTCAACTTTTTGCGTAAACATTTTTATGGTTGATGTATCACTAATTGTTATACCCAATAAATCATTTTCGGGTTGCACATCCAATCCTAAAATACTATCTGCCGAATTTTTTTTACAAGATAGAATAATAATGAAAGTTAAAAAAAACAAACCGATATTTAATTTCCTCATAATATGTAATTTAAAACGCATAATTACTTAAAATTATGCGTTTTAAATAGTTAAAAAGTTCAAAAATTTAATTAGTTATTAATCTGTTAAAATTACGGACTCTTCTAAAATCATATCGTAGAATTCATTATAAGCATCAGCGTATTCAGCTTCACCCTTATATTCTAAAATTGGTTTGCCTGATTTTTTAGCGTACTTAAGAATTTCAGGATTAGTCACTTCACATCCAAATGCAATGCCATCAGAAAAATCAATAGCAAGCTTCATTAAATTGATATAACTCGCTTCTTCAATGTGCTTTAAGTCTTTTTTGCTAATCCCTTCAATAATAGCTTTTTCGATAATTTTTTTATTTAATGATTTAGTAAACTCTTCATCATAAATCGTGTAAATTATTTTTGATTCAGCAAATAATGGATCTTCAATAAATCCTTTTTTTACATATAATGGCAACAAAGCCGTGAACCAACCATGACAATGAATGATATTGGGAGCCCATCCTAATTTTTTAATGGTTTCGATAACTCCTCTATTAAAGAAAATAGAACGTTCATCATTGTCATCAAAATATTTATTTGTTGCTTTGTCTTTTAAAATTGATTTTCTGTTAAAATAATCGTCATTATCAATAAAATAAACTTGCATTCTGGCAGTTGGAATGGAAGCCACTTTTATAATTAAAGGATGATCGGCGTTATTTATAACAATATTCATTCCAGATAAACGAATAACTTCATGCAATTGATGGCGTCTTTCATTGATATTGCCATATTTTGGCATAAAAGTTCTAATTTCTTTACCTTTTTCTTGAATGGCCTGAGGTAATCTTCTTCCAATCTTCCCTAAATTGGTTTCATCTAAATAGGGTGTAATTTCTTGCGACACAAAAAGAACTCTTGCTTTTTTCATAAAATTGGTTTAATATTCGATTAATTTAAGGACACTACAAAAGTAATAAAAAAAAAACCATATATCAAAGTATTCTTTAGCTTTGAGGCCAATTATTTACGTTTAAACACTCAATAAATGCAGGTATTTTATAACATTCATGAATTAAAATTAAAGTTAGCAGAATTTGCATTTTTAGATAAAACAATTGGTTTTGTTCCTACAATGGGTGCTTTGCACGACGGACACGTTTCTTTGATTAATTTTTCAAAAAAACAATGTGATATAACGGTGTGTAGTATTTTTGTAAATCCAACTCAATTTAATAATTCGGAAGATTTAGCTCACTATCCAAAAACTCCAGAAAACGACATTTTATTGTTAACGAATGCGGGCTGTGATTTTTTATATATGCCATCTGTGGATGATATTTATCCAACTGATTTCCATCGAACGTTTCATTTTGGCTATTTAGAAACTATTTTAGAAGGTTCTTCAAGAGCTGGTCATTTTAATGGTGTAGGGCAGGTTGTTAGCATATTATTTGATGGCGTTAAACCTCATAAGGCTTTTTTTGGTAGTAAAGATTATCAGCAAGTTATGGTTGTAAAAGCATTAGTTAAACAATTAAACCTTCCAATTGAAATTGTTTCTTGTCCTATATTAAGAGAATCAGATGGATTAGCGATGAGTTCTCGTAATATGAGATTAAATGTTCAAGAGAGAAAAGTGGCTGCCTTAATACCGAAATTAATGAATGAAGTGATAGGTATGATTGAGCTATTAGACATTGAAGAGGCTAAAAAATGGATGAAACACCAAATAGAAAATGAACCACTGATGACTTTGGATTACTTTGAAATATGTGATGCTGAATCATTGCATGAATTAAAAGAATATGATTCAACGGTTTCAACAGTTTTACTCATTGCCGTTTTTGTTGGAAAAATTAGACTGATTGATAATTTACTAATCTCATAAGTTGGTTTAATACTTAATAGTATATTACCAAATTTCGAATTGATTATACAGCATCATTTTCCCCCATTTTTCTTTACCGAAATCTTTACTTATTTGCGCTTTTAATTCAGACGTTTGATACATTTTTTCTTTTGTTTTTTTTACTAACAAAACTTCTAAGGGTGGTTTCGAAAGTTCAACCGTTTTTGCGAAGTAAATAACACCGCCATCTTCCGTTGCTAAACCTAATATTACGCCTGGTAATCCTGCAAGACTTTCAGGTCCAATACTGGCCTCTAATTCGGAACAAAACCAAGCATACAAGCGAGTGCTATCATTTACATTTAAAATGGCTTTTCTACACTGGTAACCACAAATCGATCTTTTATTTTCGGTAATTTTCCATTTACATATTCGAATGGAATCCTGTAATAAAAAACGTTCGCCCCAAATAGTTTTTATTGTTAGTCGTTTATTTGCTTGTCTATTTTGATAAACGGAATTTTTATTAGTACTCCAACTCATTTTTTCAACTAAGTCCGTTTCCTGAGGTTTAAATGCAGATAACGAATCATTAAAATATAACTCAAAAACATCTATTTTGTTTTTATCCTCTTCTTTTAACCAATCTTTGACATCACCATTGTTTTTAAATTTTTTATACAAATTTGTTTTACGCTCATAAATGATTTTCCCACTTTTAATTTGTGATTGAATTGTATTTACATTAAAAAAGAAAATACACATACATAATAATAAATTACATTTCATCATCTTCTTCTTTTGTTTTGCTGCTGTTAAATTTAAATGTGGCTTTTAATAAAAAATAGCGTGTGATAATGTTTGTTTTTGTATCCGTAATAATATTAGTCGTGATGTTTCTGTTCACATTAATATTTTGATTTAAGATATCGTAAGCATAAATACCCAACATAAAATTCTCAAGTTTGAAAAATGTTTTTTGTAAAGAGGCATTCCAAACGGTATAATTTATATTATATCCATTTGCACGTTTTGAATTTACCGTAAAATCTACATCTGTTTCTAATAGAATATTTTTAGGAAGTTTGAAGCTCACATCTCCAACAATTCCTTTTGAACTATATGGTTGTGTGTTAATTGAATTAAGAGATGAGTAGGCGTAGCTATAATTAATCCAAGGATTAACTTTGAAATTCACTTTTTCGAAATTTAATCTTATGTCTAATGAAAAACTTGATTGAATATCAATTGCATTGTTGAGTGTATTATTTATATAGTTTTTATTACATAAATAAGAGGCGTTTAGATTTGGTTGAATTTCCAATTTTTTTGAAAAAAATGGTTTACTTGTTCCAATATAGCCACTGATTAAGTAATCACCGTCAACATTCACACTTTTTGAAACTGTGCGCCCAATACTATCAAATACAGTAGATGTTGTAATATCGCTGTTGGTATAAATGGTATTAAAGCCCATCCAAGTATAACTTCCTGTAATTGATTTCCATGTATTGAAATTTAAATTTACTTCATGACTTAGTGTTGGTAATAATTTTGGATTTCCAATGGTAACAAAATTGGGGTTGCTATTATCTGTTATTGGTTGTAACTGACTGATTGTTGGGTTTAAAGATGATATTTTATAGTTTGCATCTAACTGTTTACTATCACTAAATTTATATCGAAAGGTTGAAAACGGTAATAGGTTGGTGAAGTTCTGATGAATGATTTGTTGTTTAAAAACATTGTTATTTTCAATGTTTACATTTCGAACTTTTGCACCTAATGTAAAACGTATTTTTTTAATTTCATAAATAAATTTTAAACCGGCTCTGTGTGTTTGTTTGGTATTTTTAAAGTTGTTTGTTAATGTGGAATCGAGTAGGGTATATTCACCACCAATATTATTAAGCGATTTTTTATCTTGATTACTTTTTAAATATTGAAAATCATACGATGTCTCTAATTTTATTTTTTTTGATAAAGGTTCCAAAAATGTAAAACCGATTGAATGATTTTCACTGGCGTTTAGGTTGGATTTTTTTTGATTTATTGAATTTAAATTTTGAGTAGTATCAGTAAAAAAGGTGTTGTTTGTTTTTAAAATACCAGATTCATTGTTTGAGATGATGTTATTACTATAAGCTAGCACTAATAGACGGTCTTTCTTTTTAAACCGCCTTGTTAGTTTTAGATTGTTTGTTAATTCAATGCCATTGCTGATGCCTTGTGTATTGATTTCAGTATTTCTTGTTTTAATATAATTTGATGTTAAAAAATTTGTTTCGTTTATACTAGATATACTGTTATTTAAAACTTTAACGGTAGATTTAAAATTTAAATCAGTTATTGAATCTATTTTCTGTTCGATGCCAAAATTAACGGCATTAGTTTCATTTTTTTGTAAGGCATTAATTTCGTTAGCTGTTGTGTAAGTTGTATCGGTTAAAAAATATTGTGAGTTTGTATTTGTTTTTGATTTTAATTGATTGTTGTTGTATGAATAGTTGAAGTTTAACTTTGTATTCTTTGAAATTTTATCTGTATAATAAATACCAGTTTTTAATGTTTGTGGAATACCTTGTGCAGCTGAGTTCATATTGCCAAAAAACATTTCCCCATCGTCTCCTTCCGTTTGATCAAATTCACTATTTAAACCATATTTAAAGGCGTCACCCCAACCAAAACTTGATCTTGGAGTATTACTACCTAAACCAAAGACAGATACTTTTAATTTTTTCTTAAAGTAATTTCCTAACAATTCTCCTTCATAAAATTTTTGAAAATCACTTGCACCCGTTAATTTTCCAAAGTAGCCTTTCTTAGCTTCGTCTTTCAATTTTAGATTTAAAATTTTTTGAGTTTCTTCGCCAGTACTCGATGATGCTTGATCTTCTGTTTTTTTATCATATACTTGAATAGATTCGATTGCATTTGCATTTAAGTTTTTTGTTGCAACGGTTGGGTCACTTCCAAAAAATTCGTCGCCATCTACAAGTACCTTATCTACTTTTTTTCCTTGCGATGTAATTTTGCCATCCTTATCTACTTTTAATCCAGGTAATTTTTTTAGTAAATCTTCAACTGTAGCATTTGCTTTAACTTTAAAGGAATCCGTTGTGTAAATTAATGTGTCGCCTTTATAGTAAATAGGATCTCTGAAAGCAAAAATGGTTACTTCTTCTAAACCAAGTGTTTTTGGTGATAGAATTATTTTCCCAAAATCGTAATCTAGATTTTTTGCATTGCCAAAAATAAAGAATCCTTGATCTGCAAATTTAGGATGTGAAATAATGACTTGAAAGGTGTCTATGGGAAGTGCCTTTATTTTAAAAAAACCATTTTCTCCGCTTCTACTAAAATTAATTAAGGTTGAATCTGATAGTTTAACAACCATTATAACGGCATATTGTAAAGGAGTTTTTGCTGTTGTATCTTGTATATTACCTGATACACTAATCTTTTGTGCGAATGAGTGAACCGTTATTGTAAGAATAAAAAATAGAAACAGTTTCTTCATAAATTAATGATTGCTAATAGTGTTCTATAATTATAATTTTAAAATATCAATAAGTTACGTATATATATCAAAGAATGTTTAATTTTTAACATTCATTTTAATAGCTAAATCAACTAACCTACTACTATAACCATATTCATTATCATACCAACCAATAATTTTCACAAGATTACCCACAACACTTGTAAAGTCTGCATCAAAAACGACAGAATGTGAATTTCCAATCACATCGGTTGAAACGAGTGGATCTTCTGTATATTCTAAAACATGGTTTAATTCATTTTCTGAAGCAATTTTAAAAGCCGCATTAATTTCTTCAACACTTGGATAATTTGTTAATACGCAAGTAATGTCTGTTAAAGAGCCATTAGGCACAGGAACGCGCATTCCACAACCTCCTAATTTTGATTCAAGTTCTGGAAATATTTTACCTAATGCTTTTGCAGCTCCTGTACTTGTGGGAATGATACTCATAGCGGCAGCACGAGCTCTTCTTAAATCTTTATGAGGAGCATCATGTAATCGTTGATCTCCAGTATAGGAATGAACGGTTGTTACATAAGCTTCTTCAATGCCCCATTGTTTCAATACTGCTAACATTGGTGCGGCACAATTAGTCGTACATGATGCGTTTGAAACAATTAAGTCATCAGCATCCAATAATTCATCATTTACGCCCATAACAATTGTTTTGATATCGTCGTCTTTGGCGGGTGCAGACAATATTATTTTTTTTGCACCAGCAATTAAATGTTTTTTTGCTGATATTTTATCTAAGAATAAACCGGTGCATTCTATAACAATGTCAATATCTAATGCTTTCCAAGGTAAATGTTCAGGATCTTTTTCTGAAAATGTTTTAATTTCAGTATCATTTACATAAATATGATTTTCATCGTGATTAACATCTGCGTCAAATCTGCGATGCACAGAATCGTATTTTAATAAATGGGCTAGAGTCTTTGAATCTGTGATATCGTTTATAGCAACAATATTGATATGAGGATTAAAAAATGCAATTCTAAAAAAAACCCTTCCAATTCTTCCAAAACCGTTAATGGCAATGTTTATTTTTTTCATAATTTATTATTTTACGTAAAGTTACTTAAACAAAAAGAGTTTCCTTAATTAAAAGGAAACTCTTTTCATCATTTTTGAGAAATAATGATTTTATGATTTAATTTTCACCATTCCTTGAGCCATTTTAATAGCTTCGTAAAGATTAACAACACCACCTGTTTTAGATAATTCTTTAAATTCAACCATTTCATCTTTTGTACCTGGTTTAACAACTTGCAAATCGCTGTAATTTTTCACAGAAGATTTCATTAAAATCTTTTTGATTTGTTTGGGAGTTAGTTCAGGAAAATATGATTTTAAAACTGCAGCCACACCAGCCACTACAGGTGCTGCCATACTTGTACCACTAAAATCTTGGTATTTATTTTCAGGAGTCGTAGAATGAATATCTACACCTGGGGCAAACACATCCACTGTACGTTCTCCATAATTACTGAATGGAGCAACCATTGCATCTTTGTCTTTCCAGCTTAATGCACCAACATCCATGAAGTTGGAAGCTTCTTTTCCATTTTCCATTTTCTTACAAGGAAAATGAACCACTTCATCAATATTATCGCTTGAATTTCCTGCTGCATGTATTAACAAAACACCTTTACTTTCAGCATATTTTACAGCTTCATCTACAGCTTTTTTATTTGGAGAATATTTTTTTCCAAAGCTCATATTTAAAATAACTGCTCCATTATCTACTGCATATCTAATCGCATTAGCAACGTCTTTGTCGCGCTCATCACCATCGGGCACACAACGCACAGACATGATACGAACATTATCAGCAACGCCATCCATCCCAATATTATTTTTACGAGTTGCAGCAATAATACCAGCTACATGAGTTCCGTGATCTGCACCACTTCCTTTACAATCTCCATTACCATAATAACGCTCATTCATATCAGCATAATTATCGCCAACAAGTGCACGTGTATCGCCGTTTAAATCTAAACGACCGCTTTCCATGCTTTCAATGGCATGGTTTAATTCTGATAATAAAGCATCTACTTGCATTCCTGATTTAGCTTGTGTAAGCGCAATCATTTTGCCTTGCTTTTCTTTTTGTTCTTTTGCTTCGTAATTTTTTAAATCTTCTTCTGTCACAGTATCGCTACCTTTGGCCTTTTTAATTTGGTCAACAACAGTTTGAATAGCTTCTCTAATAAATTTATATTGATTGATTTGGGCTTCATTTTGTGCTACTTCAGCATCATAATCAGCTTTTACAATTTGATAATATTTAAATTCCTTTTTTTCAGCTTTGTTAGCTAAATCTTTTTCGGTTTTACCTTTGAATTTTTCGCTCAATGTTTTATAAACACGTGTCAACTCTAAATTATCAGCATCAACATTTCTACCGTCTTTATTGCCAATGAAATTCCAACCATGGATATCATCTATATATCCATTTTTATCATCATCAATTCCGTTTCCTGCAATTTCATTTGGATTGGTCCACATGACATCTTTTAAATCTTCGTGGTTGTAATCCACACCACTATCTAAAACCCCAACAATAATAGTTGTCGCTTTTTTTCCTTTTAATAGTTCTTCATACGTTCGTTCAGTACTTACGCCGTTTACTTTATTTTGCGTGATGTCTAAGTTGAACCAATTATCTGGACGTTTTGCATTTTGAGATTGAGCAGAATACGCAAAAAATAGACCTGCTATAATTATTATTTTTTTCATGATGTTGTTTTTATGTAAAACTAAATTAAGGTAATTTTTTATAATAGAATAATGATTTGTTGAGATATTAATTAAATCGATGTTAAACGGTTAATTACAGATTTGAGAAATGCCTTGTATTAAATCATGTTTTGTGATAATATGAACATGTCCGGCTAAATCAGTCATTAATACAGCATTATTTTCTTTTGTAATTAATTTAGAAACATCTTCAATCGGTGCTTGTGGGCTTACCATTGGAAACGGTCCATCCATAAGTTCTGCCACTGTTTTTGATTTTAATGAATTGTCTTCAAATAATTTAGAAAATAAGACACTATCATTTAACGAACCGATAAAATCAGTTCCTTTTTTTACTGGTATTTGAGATATTCCAAATTTATTCATTAAAGATAAAGCTTCGTGAATACTTGCAGAAGCATCAATTGTAACTAGTTTTTGATTTTTATGTCCAGTAATTAAGTCAATGGCCTTTGGTTTTTTAATTTCAAGAAAACCTCTATCACGCATCCAATCATCGTTAAACATTTTTCCTAAGTAACGCGTTCCATGATCATGAAAGATTACTACTACCACATCATCGGTTTTAAACATGTTTTTCATTTGTAATAATCCTGCCATCGCTGATCCAGCACTATTTCCTGCGAAAATACCTTCCTCGCGAGGAATTCTTCTTGTCATAATGGCTGCATCACGGTCTGTTACTTTTTCGAAATGGTCAATTAAATCAATATCCACGTTTTCAGGTAAAAAATCTTCACCGATACCTTCTGTTATGTATGGATGAATTTCGTTTTTATCAATGATTCCCGTTTCTTTTAATTTTTTAAAGATTGAACCATATGTATCAATTCCTAAAATTTTAATATTTGGATTTTTTTCTTTTAAATATTTCCCTGTCCCACTTATGGTGCCTCCAGTTCCAACTCCAACAATTAAATGCGTAATTTTACCTTCTGTCTGCTCCCAAATTTCAGGCCCCGTTTGTTCATAGTGTGCAGTAGAATTTGATTTATTATCGTATTGGTTTGGTTTCCATGAATTAGGGACTTCTTTTTCTAATCGTGATGAAACAGAATAATAAGATCTAGGATCTTCTGGTTCTACATCAGTGGGGCAAACAACTACGTCTGCACCAAATGCGCGCAAAGCATCTACTTTTTCCTTACTTTGTTTATCAGTTGTTGTAAAAATACATTTATACCCTTTTATAATTGCCGCAATAGCCAATCCCATTCCTGTATTTCCACTAGTTCCTTCA
>CANLAV010000056.1 GCA_947487905.1 Bacteroidota bacterium
AAATATACGTTTTATTTAGTTTTTTACAAAATTAAGAAAAACTGAAAACTACCTTTATTTCCCTTTCGATTTCTTAGCGTAGACTTCATAAACGGCCTCTAACTCGGTAAACCAATCGTTACCATATTTTCTAATTAAAGGCTCTTTCAAAAATTTAAAAACAGGTACGTTTAATGCACTTCCACATTCGCAAGCTGGTTTGCAAATATGCCAATTGTGATAATTTACCGCATCGTACTCTTTATACTCTGTTATACGAATTGGATATAAATGACATGATAGTGGCTTTTTCCAATCTGTTTTACCATCCAAATAAGCCTGTTCAATCGAACACTTAGCAATATTATTTGAATCAAAAAAAACAAAAGCGCATTCTTCACCATCACTCACTAAAGTGGTTGTATAATCACCATCCGAATCTAAAACATACGTTCCTTGCTTTTCAACTGCAGCAATTCCTTTCTCATTCATGTAAGGTTTTGCAATTGGATACACTTTATCCAACAGCTTCAATTCTTTCTTACTTAATGGTGCTCCACTATCTCCTGCAACACAACAAGCGCCCTTACAAGCAGTTAAGTCGCACACAAATTTTTTATCAAAAATATCTTCAGAAATTAATGTATGATTAATTGCTATCATGCTATAGTAAATTTATTTTTTTGGAATTCGCACTAATGTTTCTAATAAAAAACCCCAATATTTTTGTACTGAACTTATTTGAGCTCTTTCATCAGGTGAATGAGCACCTTTAATATTTGGCCCAAAAGAAATCATTTGCATATCGGGATAATTTGTTCCTAAAATTCCACATTCTAAACCTGCATGGCAAGCACTCACTTTTGCTTCAGAATGATAACGTTCTTTATACAAATCGCTCATTAATTTCACAATGGGTGCAGATGGTTTAGGAGTCCAGCCTGGATAAGATCCTGCCACAACAATATTAGCTCCCATCAATTCAAATGCAGAGGTAATTGCATGTTGTAAATCTAACTTCTCACTATCCACTGAACTACGCGTTAAACATTGGATTTGATAGGCTCCATCTTTTACAATCACACGTGCCACATTATTTGAAGTTTGGACTAAGCCTGCAATATCAGAACTCATACGATATATACCAAAAGGACATGCGTAAATACTACGTAATAATTTATACTGAAAATCTGCAGACACTACTTGTGTTGGAATTTCAGTTTCTTCAATGGTAATAATTACATGAGGATCCGTTGTTTTGTATTCAGCTTGAATAATACTCTCAAATTCTTGAATACTTTTTTTCAAATTATTTGCATCGCCTACAGTTATAACTGAAACAGATTCGCGAGGGATTGCATTTCTTAAACTGCCACCATCAATAGAGGCAATCTCAATAGTTAAATCACGTGTTAAGTTTAATAATAAACGATTCATGATTTTATTTGCATTTCCTCTTCCGCGATGAATATCCATTCCTGAATGTCCACCCGTTAAACCTTTTACCGAAATTTTATAAGCCATGTTATGTTTGGCAACCTCACTCGTATACGTTCCAGTAGCAGTAATATCAATACCTCCAGCACAACCAATGGTTAATTCATCATCATCTTCTGTATCCAAATTCAACATGATACTACCGTCTAACAATCCACCTTTTAATGCCAAAGCGCCTGTCATTCCTGTTTCTTCATCAATTGTAAATAGAGCTTCTAACGCAGGATGTGGAATAGTTGTTGATTCTAACAACGCCATGATGGATGCAACACCAATACCATTATCAGCGCCAAGCGTGGTACCATTAGCTTTTACCCAATCTCCTTCCACAAACATTTCAATCCCTTGTGTATTAAAATCAAAGTTAGTTGCTGCATTTTTTTGATGCACCATATCTAAATGGCTTTGCAACACAATGGTTACTCTGTCTTCCATTCCTTTAGTTGCTGGTTTTTTAATAATTACATTTCCAACTTCATCAACATACGTGGGTAAGTTTAATGTTTTGCCAAATGACTTTATAAATTGAATAACGCGTTCTTCTTTTTTTGAAGGACGTGGCACAGCATTTAAATCTGCAAAATTATTCCACATCACAGTGGGTTCTAGTTTTCTAATGGCTTCGTTCATGGCGTGTTTATTTTAAAGTATAAATGTAAGCTTATAATTTATTTTTTGAGAACTTTTCATCATAATCTTTATTACTTTCGTTCTCAAAAACATACTGTTTGAATAGCAAAATAAATAAACAAAAAGATGAAAATAGTGGATTGCATCCACTAAACAAACATCACGCCAGTTACAATTTTACTGAATTAGTAGAAGTTTGTCCTGAGCTAAAATCTTTTGTAATAATTAATAAATCTAAAATTGAAACCATTGATTTTACAAATGCTGATGCTGTAAAAATGCTCAATAAAGCTTTGTTGCAGAAATTTTACGGCATCACACATTGGGATATTCCAAAAAATTATTTATGCCCTCCCATTCCTGGAAGAGCTGATTATATTCATAATATAGCAGACGTACTCAGTTCTAGTAACGGAGGAATTATTCCAAAAGGAAAATCTATTCGAGTTTTAGATATTGGTGTTGGAGCTAATTGTATATATCCATTAATTGGACATAAAGAATATGGTTGGTATTTTGTTGGTTCTGATAGCGATGCTTTTTCTGTAAAAGTAGCGTCACAAATTGTAAGCGCAAATGATTTATCAAACGTTATTGATATCAGGTATCAAGCAAATGTATTGGCTATTTTTAAAGGAATTATTAAACCAACAGAACTAATTGATATAACGATATGCAACCCTCCGTTTCATTCATCAGCAGAAGAAGCTCAATTTGGCTCATCTAAGAAATGGAAAAATTTAGGTTATAAAAAAACAGTAAAACCTGTTCTGAATTTTGGAGGTCAAACTAACGAACTGTGGTGTAAAGGTGGTGAGGTTGGATTTATTACAAGAATGATTTTTGAAAGTATTGAATTCAAAGAACGTAGTTTATGGTTTACGTCTTTAGTTTCTAAAAGCGAACATTTAAATGCCATTTATGTGGCCTTAAAAAAAGCAGGTGTTGTATCTGTAAAAACAATTCAGATGACGCAAGGGAATAAAGTAAGTAGACTGGTTGCATGGACTTTTTTGAATGAAATGCAACACATACAATGGAGCTTGAAACGTTGGAAATAATTGTTTAATAAAAAAAATTAGCATCCATTTTTAATGTACTTTTACATACATCATTAACTCACTTATTTTCAATAAAAAAATATAATACTATGTCATTAACTAAAGGATATGCCGCTAAAAATGCCGGAGAAGCATTGAGTGATTTTGAATTCAATCGCAGAGACGTAGGTCCGCAAGATGTACAATTTGATATTTTATTTTGTGGCGTGTGTCACTCTGATTTACATCAAGTACGCAATGAGTGGGGATCAACTAATTTTCCTGTTGTACCAGGACATGAAATCGTGGGCCGTGTCACAAAAGTAGGTGCGCATGTTAAAAAGTTTAAAGTAGGAGATTTAGCTGGTGTTGGTTGTTTAGTAAACTCTTGCAGAGATTGCGACAACTGCCAAAGGGGATTAGAACAATTTTGCAGAAATGGCTCAACAAGCACCTATAATAGTAAAGACAAGCAATTAGGTGGATTTACCTATGGAGGTTTCTCAAAACTAATTGTTGTTGATGAAGCATTTGTTTTACGAATTTCAGATAAATTACCACTGCAAGCCGTTGCACCATTATTGTGTGCTGGGATTACTACCTACTCGCCATTGCGTCATTGGAAAGTTGGAAAAGGACATAGAGTAGCTGTAGTTGGATTAGGCGGCTTAGGACATATGGCGGTAAAATTTGCATCCTCTTTTGGTGCCGAGGTAACGATGTTGAGTACCTCTGCAAATAAAGAACAAGATGCACTTAAGCTTGGTGCTCATCACTTTGCAAACACCAAAAACGCAGAAGATTTAATTAACTTAAAAGGTAAATTTGATTTTATTATTGATACCGTTTCTGCACAACATAATTACAACGACTACTTAGCTATGCTTGATACCAACGGAGTAATGATTTGCGTGGGCGCGCCACCAACTCCGTCACAAATAATGGCATTTAGTTTAATTGGCGGACGAAAAAGTTTAGCAGGCTCTTTGATTGGTGGTTTACCAGAAACTCAAGAAATGCTTGACTACTGCGCAGAACATAACATTGTATCGGATGTAGAGGTAATTAAAATGGATTATATCAATACAGCGTTTGAACGCATGTTAGCAGGAGATGTAAAATACCGGTTTGTAATAAACATGGCAACGTTGTAATTGATGTATTTTTAAAATCGAAAAACGTCAAAATTTTTTGGAATACATTAATTTTAAAAAAGAGAATTTGTAAATACTTTGATATTTCCTTATCAAAATTCTTTTCTAAAATTGAAAAAGATAAAAAAAAACCTCTCTAAATAATTAGAGAGGTTTTTTTTAGGGTTAAACTTTATCTTCTTTGGTTATTAAGATCCGCAAGCTTCGCAAGCATCTGGATTATCTAAACTACAAGCTAATTGCGCTTGTTGTTCTTCTAAGCTAATAACATGCTCTTGGCCGCGTTCAAATAATAAAGCGTCTTCATTACCTAACACAGGTATAGATAATGCAGCTTGATCAACTGTAAACTTAATCGCATCAGCTGCCGCTTTTGTACGTAAATAATACATACCTGTTTTTAAACCTTTTTTCCAAGCATAAAAATGTGCTGAAGATAACTTAGCAAAGTTTGCATCTTGGATAAATAAATTCAATGATTGAGATTGGCAAATGTATGCACCACGATCGGCAGCCATATCAATAATAGTACGTTGTTTAATTTCCCAAACGGTTTTGTAAATATCTTTTATATTTTGAGGAATTTCAGGAATGTTTTGTACTGAACCATTTGCTCCAATAATTTTATTTTTTAAAGCATCATTCCACATACCTAATTTTACTAAGTCGCGTAATAAATGTTTGTTTACAACAGCAAACTCACCACTTAAAACTCTACGGCTATAAATGTTTGATGTATATGGTTCAAAACATTCGTTGTTACCTAAAATTTGAGAAGTAGATGCGGTTGGCATTGGCGCTAATAACAATGAGTTACGCACTCCGTATTTTGCAACTTCTTCTTTTAATATGTTCCATTCCCAACGTGGACTAGGTGTTACACCCCACATATCAAATTGCATAATGCCTTTTGATAATGGCGAACCTGGATACGATTCGTAAGCGCCATCAACCATTGCTAAATCTTTACTAGCTGTCATTGAAGCATAATAAATTGTTTCAAAAATTTCAGCATTTAATTTTTTAGCTTCTTCACTTTCAAAAGGGTAACGCATTAAAATAAATGCATCAGCTAAACCTTGAACTCCTAATCCAATTGGACGGTGACGCATATTAGAATTACGCGCCTCAGGAATTGGGTAGTAGTTACGATCAATTACTTTATTTAAATTTTTAGTGATGATATAAGTTACATCAAATAAACGTTGGTGATCAAACGTTCCTGTTTTTTCATCAACAAAACGAGGTAAAGCAATTGATGCTAAATTACAAACAGCTACTTCATCTGGGCTCGTATATTCAACAATTTCAGTACATAAGTTAGAAGATTGAATGGTGCCTAAATGAGATTGATTTGATTTTAAATTACACGCATCTTTAAATAACATGTAAGGATTTCCTGTTTCGATTTGCGAATCGATAATAGCAGCCCATAATTCGCGAGCTGGAATTTGTTTACGGAATTTACCTTCTGCTTCGTATTTAGTATACAATGCTTCAAACTCTGCACCATGACATAAGTATAAACCTGGGCATTCGTTAGGACACATTAAACTCCACATCGCTTCTGCTTCTACACGCTTCATAAACAAATCAGGGATCCATAACGCTGTAAATAAATCACGCGCACGCATTTCTTCTTTACCATGATTTTTACGAATATCTAAGAACTGGTATATGTCCGCATGCCAAGGCTCCAAATAAACAGCGATTGAGCCTTTACGTTTTCCACCACCTTGATCAACATAACGAGCTGTTTCGTTAAATACTTTAAGCATTGGTAAAATACCATTTGATGTACCGTTAGTGCCTTTAATATAAGAACCAGTTGCGCGCACTTTATGAATTGCTAAACCAATACCACCAGCAGATTGAGAGATACGAGCACATTGTTTTAATGTGTCGTAAATTCCATCAATACTATCTTCTTTTGCTTGTAATAAAAAGCAAGAACTCATTTGTGGTTTTGGGGTACCTGCATTAAACAATGTTGGTGTTGCGTGTGTAAACCAACGCTCACTCATTAAATTATATGTTTCAATTGCTGCTGCAATATCTTCTTTATGTATACCAATAGACACGCGCATCAACATGTGTTGAGGACGCTCAGTAACTTTACCATGCGTTCTTAATAAATAAGAACGCTCCAACGTTTTAAAACCAAAATAATCGTAACCAAAATCTCTATCATAAATAATAGATGAATCTAATAACTGTGCATTCTTCATAACAATTTCATAAACATCTTCGGCAATTAAAGATGCTCTTTGATTTGTTTTTGGATCAACATAATTAAATAAAATCTCAATTGTTTTTGAGAATGATTTGATTGTATTTTTATGCAAATTACTTACAGCAATACGTGAAGCTAATTGTGCATAATCAGGATGCTTTGTAGTTAATGATGCTGCCGTTTCAGCAGCAAGATTATCTAAATCAACTGTGCTTACACCATCATATACACCATCGATTACTTTTTTAGCTACTTGAATTGGATCAACAAAAGCTGGGTCTAAGCCATAGCTAAGCTTTTGAACGCGTGCTGTGATTTTATCAAATTTCACAGATTCTTGAGTACCATCTCTTTTTATTACAAACATCGCCTTTAGTTTTTAGTAGTTTAAGTTTAGTTTTTGAGTATCGTTTTCGCTGTAACAAGTTATAGCTATATTCTTCTTTTTTTTTGTTAGCCACATTTGGTTTTCAACAAAATGGCGGTTAATTATTTTTTCTCTTTGTTTTCAAGGCTTCAAGCGCTTCAACAAAAATTTAACATTTAATGAACGCATTTCTGGAGGCTAGTTTTCCCATACAAGTTTTTTAACTCGTTATACTGATATTTTACAGTTTAATTTAGGGATTTTACCGATGAATGATTTTATCTAAAAATCTTCATCCAGATTAAATACGTTATTTTCTTCCTTATTATTCATAACGCCTGATTTTTGGTATTCAGCTACACGCTTTTCAAAGAAATTTGTTTTGCCTTGTAGTGAAATCATTTCCATAAAATCAAATGGATTAGACGCATTATAAAATTTGTCACATCCTAACGCCAATAATAGACGATCTGCACAAAACTCAATGTATTGACACATTAAATCTGAATTCATTCCAATTAGACGCACTGGAATGGCATCCGAAACAAATTCTTTTTCAATAACTACTGCATCAGTAATAATTTTAATCACTTGTTCTTTCGGTAATTTATATTTAATGTGATCTGCATATAACATGCACGCGAAATCACAATGTAAACCTTCATCACGAGAGATTAATTCATTACTAAAGCTCAAACCGGGCATTAAACCTCGTTTTTTTAACCAAAAAATAGAACAAAACGAACCTGAAAAGAAAATACCTTCTACTGCTGCAAAAGCAATTAAGCGTTCTGCAAATGTTCCATTTTGAATCCAAGTTAGTGCCCAATCTGCTTTTTTTCCAACGCAAGGAACCGTTTCTACCGCGTGTAATAATTTATCTTTTTCAGCAGGATCTTTGATATATGTATCAATTAATAAAGAATACGTTTCAGAGTGAATATTTTCCATCATCACCTGAAAACCATAAAAGAAACGAGCTTCTGGATACTGCACTTCGTTTAAGAAATTGATAGCTAAATTTTCGTTAACAATCCCATCACTTGCCGCAAAAAAGGCTAAAACATGTTTTACAAAATGACGCTCATTGTCATTTAATTTATTATCCCAATCTGCATTATCATTTGATAAATCAATCTCTTCAGCAGTCCAAAAACTTGCCTCTGATTTTTTATAGAATTCCCAAATATCATTGTGTTTTATAGGAAAAATCACAAAGCGATCTTTATTTTCTGCAAGTATTGGTTCGTTCATATATTTTATTGTTTAATTTATTTATTATAAATGTAATTACAAATGAGATTAGTATTTGTTTTTACAAACATCATTAAAAATGATTGCATTTTTTAAAAATGAAATTAACATTAAGGGGGTTTTTTTAACATTATGAAATGTGTAGAAAAAGTTAAAAGTGCCTAAAAGACCAATAAACAAAGGTTAAAAGTGGCATTATTAAAATTATTGAAAAATATCTATAAATAGATTTTGATGGATAATTTTTTTTATTATGAAGGTCGGGGTTTTTTGTCCATTTTGTCTGTGTTTGACTGAAAACATTAGTATCGTCGAATTAAAATAGTACGCAGAAAAAAATAAATTAAATTTATCATCAGATTTTTGTTGATAAACAGCTTTTAAATATGGGTAATAGAAAAACAGAATTTGTGAATACCCAAAATTTTATTAATTTTGTTTTATAAATTTTTAGAAAAAACATGATCGATTTAACAGGAATTATTGCAATTAGTGGCCAATCTGGATTATATAAGGTAGTGGCTCAATCAAAAAACGGAATTATAGTTGAAGGATTAACAGATAAAAAACGCACATCAATTAGTTCAACCGCAAAAGTAAGTTCATTAGAAGATATCAGTATGTTTACAACTGGAGAAGATAAGCCTGTTGCTGAAATCATGAAATCAATCTTTGATAAAGAGAACGGCGGTCCTTGTTTAGACTCCAAATCGGATGATAAAGCAGTTGCAACTTATTTTGAATCTGTTTTGCCAGACTATGATAAAGAACGCGTCTATACAAGTAATATGAAAAAATTATTTACATGGTATAATGGATTGCAATCAACAGGAAATCTCAAAATAAAAGAAGCGACAACTGGAAAGGATGAAGCGACTGAAAAAATTGTAAAAGCTGCTACTGAGAAAAAAGCAACAGTTAAAAAAACAGCAACTAAAGACACAACTAAAGCAAAAACAACTACAGGTGTTAAGAAAACAGCTGGCGTTAGAAAAACTGGGGTAGCTTAATTATCACTCCTTTAAGAAATAAAAAAAGGCTGTTTGAAGTTTCAAACAGCCTTTTTTGTTTTGCATAAATCAATTAATTGCTAATCTCTGATTAATTCTTGAGTTACAGAATCTTGGTATACTTTATAAAAATAATTTCCTTGCCAATATACTGTCTTAAGTAATGAATCGTTGAAAAATTTATGGTTAGTTGAAAACGTTTTTGTTTTGTATTCATTCAGGTTATTATCTTTAAAATAAATAATATTCTCATTTTGAACATCAAACTCGAAGAGGTTTTTGATTGGAATGGTTTTTAAGAATGAACCATACATATCAAAAACTAAAATACCTTCATCTGGACAATTTAAATACAAATAGTTATTTTTTTCTTTCAAAAAATTAGGCTTTAAATTTATGTCTAAAACACGTTTTAAATTATCAATTTTAACAAGTTGATTAGATTTTTCGTTAAAACGTAGTAAAGAATTATTTTGCTTGTCAAATAACCAAAAACTATTGTTTACCGAATTACACACTAAACTTGTTTGCTCTAAGCCTAAATTCTCAAGTGAAATCATATTACTACTAGCAGTAAGCTGATTGTCTAAAAATAAAATTTGTTGAAAATCCTTATAATAAACTAAAATTTTTAAAGGGTTTGTCACATCAACAAAATCAATACTTCCGTATCGTTTTGCACTAAAAGACTTCACAAATAATCCATTTATAGTGTATTTTAAAATTTCAGTTTTAGTAAGAACATATGTGTTTCCAAAATCATCAATCTTTATATGAGCAAATTTATCGTTAACAAGAATTGTTTTAAAAGCAACATCTGATTGTAAAACAAATGCATTCAATACTATAAAACAACTCATGATTATACTAAGTACTCGCATTGTATTTTATATGTTTTTGTTTTGTTTTTCATATAAATCATGTACAATTCCATCCGACAGGCCAATTTGAGGCACAAAAATGGTCTCCATATCAGCTGTTTTCATAATTGTAATGAATATTTTTGACGCATGCACAATTACGTCAGCTCTATCAGGCTTTAAACCCAAAACTTCAACTCGTTCATCATAAGTATAAGAATTAAGCATTTCATATATTCCCTTTAATTTACTATAACTAATATTATTATTTTCCTTTTTAGTCATTTTGTAAATCTTATTAATATTTCCACCAGAACCAATAGCATGAATAGGATGAATACCCAAAGTTATTTTCTTAATCCATTCCTTCATGTATTCCCACTCATCTTTTTCTACTTTATCTAAAAGCATGCGGACAGTCCCAATGTTGAATGACTTAGATGCAATTACTTTTTGATTATGATACAAGGTTAATTCTGTGCTTCCACCGCCCACATCAATGTACATATAAGCATGCTTTGGATTGAGCATTTCTTCAATATGATTGGAAAAAACCAATTGAGCTTCTAATTTGCCGTCAATAATTTCTATTTTTAATCCACTTTCTTTTTTTATATGCTCAATCACTTCGTTACTGTTTGAAGCATCTCTCATCGCACTGGTTGCAACAACTCTAAAAGCATCTACTTCATAAACTTTTATCAATTTTTGAAATGCGATCATAGCAGTTGTAAGTTTCTCAATTTTTTTATCGGAAATTTTTCCGTTCAAAAAAACATCTTCGCCTAATCGTATCGGCACTCGAATCAATTCTTCCTTTGAAAAAGATGGTTTCCCATTCACTTCATAAGCTCTGCAAAATAATAATCGCATGGCATTACTTCCAATATCTATTGCTGCAAAAATCATAGTGTTTATTTACTTTTTTCAATTGATTTTAAATATACCGCTTTATCTTGTTTAAGATAATTATATATTTCATCTTGTACACGAATTTTTTTCTGTCCAGGTTTAGCTTTCACATAAATATTTTGCTGTAACCGATCCAGTATTCTAACTTTAGTATTACCAGATAATTGAATATTAATGATGTCTTTAATCTGTTTTTTAATTTCAGAAGATAAAATGGGAACCGCAACTTCACTCCTACTATCCAAATTTCTGCTCATCCAATCGGCCGAGGTGATATACATTTTTTCGTTTCCATTATTTGCAAAAATAAACACGCGCGCATGTTCTAAATATTTATCAACGATGCTATAAGCGGTGATGTTATCACTGAATCCTACAATCTCTGTAACTAAAGAACAAATGCCTCTTACAATTAATGTGATTTTAACCCCCGCCTGAGACGCTTCGTATAGTTTGGCAATCATATCTTTGTCAACCAAACTATTCATTTTTAAGATCATGTAAGCTGGTTTGTTTTCTTTAGCATTCTTAATTTCTTTATTAATTAAAGAAACGAAAGTTTGACGCATAAAAAATGGTGCTACTGCTAAATATTTATAATCCCCAGTTTTAAAGTTATTGGAATAAAAATCAAATACTTGAGAAATTTCATCAGTGATGTTTTTATCAGCTGTTATTAAACTAAAGTCAGTATATATCCTAGCTGTTTTTTCATTAAAATTTCCAGTTCCTATATGAGCATATTTAATTTCTTTTCCATTTACTTTTGTAGTAATTAAAAACAACTTACTATGCACTTTCAATCCGGGCACACCGTAAATTACCGTTGCTCCTTCTTCTTGCAATTTGTTAGCCCAATAAATGTTATTTGATTCGTCAAAGCGTGCTTGTAATTCAACCAATACCGTTACTTTTTTTCCGTTTTTAATGGCGTTAATTAAAGCATTGGCAATTTTTGAAGAATCGGCAACACGGTAAAATGTGATTTTAATGGATTCAACTGTTGGGTCGAGTGATGCTTCCCTTAACAGCGTAATAATATGATTAAAAGAATGATATGGATAGTGTAATAAAATATCTTTTTCTTTGACAACACTTAAAATAGTTTTATCCGTATCCATTAAATATTTATGATTTAATGGATGAGGATGATTATAGACTAGCTTTTTATCACCAATGGTAGGAAACTTTATAAAGTCTTTAAAATTATGATAACGACCGCCAGGTATGGCATTATCTTTCTTATCCATGCCTAATTTCTTCATAATAAATTCAAGCATTTCTTTACTCATTTTACTATCGTACACAAAACGAACTGGTAAGCCTTTTTTACGATCTTTCACACCTTTCGATATTTTTTCAAGCATACTTTTACTAACATCTTGATCAATATCTAACTCAGCATCTCTTGTTAATTTGATGTTTATTACTTCTTTGGTTGTGTAACCAAATACAGAAAACATTTCATTTACATTATAACGTATAACATCATCCAAAAGAATAATAAATTGCTTATTTTTTTCGGCAGGCAGAATGACAAATCTACTTGTAGAATTGGCGGGAATTTCGATGAGGGCATATTTATTTTTTTTTCGCAGAGAATTTGCAATTAGTCGAACAAATAAATAACCTGATTTATCTTTCATGTATGGAAAGGCTTTTCGCTCATCTACTAATATTGGAAATAAAGTCGATACAACTTCATCGTGAAAATATGTTTTTACATACTCTTCTTGATTTGAATTGAGTTGTGTTTCATTAATAATAAACACATTTTGTTTTGCTAACAACACCAAGAGATCTTGATAAATTAACTCAAAATGTTTTTGTTGCTCGATAACTTTACGTTGCAAGTTATTTAGTAATTCTTTAGGATCATCACCATATACGGAAATTGCTTTTTTTCCTAATTTACTTAATCGACTAATGGTGGCTACCCTTACTCGATAAAACTCATCACGATTATTACTAAAAATGCCTAAAAACTTTAATCGTTCGATTAATGGAGTTGATGGATCAGATGCTTCTTGCAGCACTCTTTCGTTAAATGATAGCCAACTAATTTCTCTATTAATATAAGGTGTTTTTTGTTTTAGCATAACTCAATAATTTGAAAAAATTTGCAATCAAATATACTCATTAAACATTATTTTAAATTTATTTTTAACTACCTTTACTAACATGAATGTTATGAAAAAAAATATTTTCTTAAGTATTATAAGTATCTTTCATTTAGTAGGAATTATAGGGTTTTTAACGCTACCAACTATCTTCAAATCGTTGAGTCCTGTTAATTTATTGTTATCTATATGTTTAGTTTTAATAGCCGCAGAAAAAAATAAAAAATTATACTTAATCCTTTTGAGTGTTGCACTGATTGGATTTTTAATAGAAGTTATTGGTGTAAAAACCGGAAATGTTTTTGGCAATTATCAATATGGGAAAGCATTTGGTTACAGTTTATTTTCTGTGCCAATCCTCATAGGATTCAACTGGGCCATTTTACTTTACAGCACTTCACAATTTTGCAAATTTAAAAATAGAATAGTAAATGTTTTATTTGGCTCATTTTTAATGACTTTTATCGATTTTTTCATTGAACATATAGCTTCAACGTATGATTTTTGGTATTGGGAAAATAATCAAATTCCAATTCAAAATTACGTAGCATGGTTTTTAATTTCAATTGGTTTAAATCTACTATTTCAAAAAACACTTATAAATTCAGTTAATTACACAGCCAAAGGATTTTATATCATACAACTGTTATTTTTTGTAATTTTAAATACTGTTTAAACAAAACTAATTTTCGATTGTATTCATGTTATGGGACAAAATTTTATACTAATAGCAATTGCCTTTTTTGGAATGGAATTTGCGGCTTGGTTTACACATAAATTTATTATGCATGGAACCATGTGGCATTTTCACAGAGATCATCATGATCAAAGTAATCCTGGTTTCTTTGAAAAGAACGATGTGTTTTTTTTAATCTATGCTATACCAAGCTGGCTGGGTATTATGTTTGGGTCTATGAATGGGTTTGATTTTAAATTTTACATTGGTATTGGTATCTTAGCCTATGGCATTGCTTATTTTATAGTTCATGAAGTTGTTATTCATCAGCGATTTAAATGGTTTTCTAAATCAAATAATTGGTATGTAAAAGGC
>CANLAV010000057.1 GCA_947487905.1 Bacteroidota bacterium
GTTTAAACACACACGTTACTTTTATTTTACTTATGATTGTATTTGTTGTATTTCTTAGCAGTATGGTAAGCCAATACAATCAACATTATTTATTCACTGTTCCATTGTGTTTATTCCCAATTTTAATCCGTGGTTTTTTTGATAGTAGAACTGCTTTGTTTCATTTTTTAAATATAGTGTTACTATGTTCATTTTTCACTACAGATAAATTTGAATTTGTATTTATACAACTCATTGCTGGTATTGCAACTATTTTCAGTGTGGCTGATATGGGTAAAAGATCTAAATTATTATTTTCCGCTTTACTTACCTGTGTATTTTACATCCTTGCTTTTGTTTCCTATCACTTAATCAATCAATCAGCTCATCAGTTAGAATCTATTTCAAACTATTATCCATTTATGATTAGTAGTTTAGGAGTACTATTTGCATTTCCACTCATTTATTTATTTGAAAAAATATTTGGTTTTGTTTCTGATTTCACGTTGTTGGAATTATGCGATTTAAATAATCCATTATTAAGGCAGCTCTCTCAAAAAATACCTGGAACCTTTCAACATTCTCTACAAGTTGCTAATTTAGCAGAAGAGGCTTGTTATAAAATTGGTGGAAATGCCTTGCTAGTTAGAACTGGAGCCATGTATCACGATATTGGAAAAATAAATAACGCGAGGTTTTTTACTGAAAATCAAGTAGGAGAAGTTAGTCCGCACGAAGATTTGAATTCAGAAGAAAGTGCTAAAATTATTATTAATCATGTAATTAGTGGGGTTGAAATTGCAAAAGAAAATAAATTACCAGAATCTATTATTGACTTCATTAGAACGCATCATGGGACAACGACAACGCGCTTTTTTCTTCACAATTACAAAAAAGAACACGAGGGACAACTCATTAATGAAGATTTATTTCGTTATCCAGGCCCAATTCCATTTAGTAAAGAAACTGCTGTATTAATGATGGCAGACAGTGTTGAAGCCTCATCAAGAAGTTTAAAAAAATACGATGCAGTTGCAATCGATGAATTAGTAGATAGAATTATTAATCATCAAATTTCAGAAAATCAATTTATAAATTCTGATATCACGTTTAGGGACATTAATCAAATTAAAAAAATATTTAAAAAGAGGTTAATGAATATTTACCATGTGCGCATTGAATACCCGAGGTAAATTACTTTGTTAATTGCGTTAAAACATTTTCAAATTTTTTCTTAAATGCGTCATACTCTGGGCCGGTTGCTGGGCCAGAAAAACCGGTATATATAAACTTTACATGATGTGATTTATCTAAAATGATAGTAGTTGGAAATGCAGTTATTTTATTTAAAAACGGTAAGCTTTTTGAAGCCTGTTCTTTCCCAGAAACTTCCGCTATTAAAATTTCATACTTTACATTGAATTTTTTCTTTAAGCGTTGTACATTGTATTTTGCTTTTTCAAAATCAGTTGTTCGCTCATAATCAATAGCTAGAAACCCCAATCCTTTTTTATTATACACATCATAAATACTAGATAAATAGTCTGTTTCATCCATACAATTTGGACACCAGGTTCCCATAATTTGAATGACCATAGGTTTGTTCTTATACTGTTTATCTTTTAGTGAAATTTTATTTTTTTTACTATTACTAAAAGTAAAATCAACTTCATCATTTACAGAAATAGCATGAGTTAAGTCTTCAGGATTTGCTAAAGTAAATTTGTCGTTGCGTTTGGCTTTCCATGTTTCTTTCCAATGATTACCCGAATAAAAAAAACCTTCCTTAATTTGAGTGCCATCGTGACTAGCTATAAATAAATAGGCATGAGAACCATCAAACGAACTTAAATATAATTGGTTTTCATGAACGGCTCCTTCCAAAAAACGATAATCACCTGTCTCAGTTAAAAATGTGCCAGAAATCGAATTGCTTTGTTTTGATTGCTCAAAAAGTCCAATGGCTTTACAGCTATCTTTACTTTCAGAACTAAATGTAACCTCCCATTTTCCATTGTAAAAAGGATTTATTGTATCCATCTTTGAAAAACTAAATCGATCATAATTTCCAAAATGCGCCTCAAAAACCATTCTATTATTTTCAACGCGATTGTGATTAATCCACAAGCCAGATAATATTGAATCGCCTATCAATTGTGTCTTAAATTCTGTATCAAAAACAGGCATTTTAAAATTTAAAGAATCTCTTGTTAAGGTAATTTCATCAACCAAAATTTGTTCTTGAGCGTTGTGAACTACTATTTGTTTGATTGTATTAAATGAGCTTACTTCAAAATTAAACGGAATCTCCATTTTTTCTTCAGCGCTTATTTTTAAAACACCACGCCATACACCTGCTCTTGGTTGAGCCAAAAAAAACAAGGGGTAAAAAGTAATTACTAAAATTAAATGTTTCATTTGATTTCGATTTCATCAATAAATATAAAAGCATCTTCTCCTCTTCCTTGATGCCAGTCAGGTAATTTCCCAAAATTTTTTGCTTTTATTTTAATGTATTGAGCTCTAGGTAACGTGGAATTAATACTTAAAAAGGGCTTTACTTGAACTTCATAATCATCAGCAAGAATAGTATTTGCACAATGGCCATAAAAACTAAAATCTACTCCATTATCAGAGATGTAGTATTCTACTTCTGTTGGAAACAAAATCCATGAACGAGTGTCTTGCAAATAATGTGATGAAATAGATTGTATACTTTGTTTTTTTCCAAGGTCTATGATGGCTTCAAAATCTTGACTTTGATATCCCTGCCAGTCTCCAGCTCTCCAATTTAAAGATCCTTTAACTCCATCAATTATGCCTTCATCTGAGCCAGCACTATACTGCTTATTATATTTACAAAACAACTTGATTTTCCAATCATTCGGTTTTTTATAAATAATAGTTTTTGAAGTTGAACTACTATCCATTACTGTATAAGCTTTCGCTTTAACTATAGATGCATCCTTCAAAAGAAATGGTTTATGATAACGAATAGCATGTTGTGTTGGCTCATCTCCATTTAAAGTGTAATAAATAATCGCATCTTTGTTATAACCATAAATAGATATGCTATCAGAGGTATTTTTATGTTGGCCGAAACTATTAAAATAAGGTGCTATCACTATTTCACCTGAATTGATTTTAGTATGTGGTAATGTAGATGGTTTATAATTAGAACTTTTAGTCATTGGCTTCGTCGGCTGTAAATCATAATTTAAAACTGCCCCCTGCTCAATATCGCTGTATAAAAACGAATTGTTATCCTTTCTTTTTCCATTGAGAGAAAATACTCGAACATATTTAAGACCAGACTTAAATCCAGATGTTCTAATATCAACACTCTTATGATTCTCTAAGTTGATTTTTATAGATTCAAACAATGGCGTGGTAATTGTAAATTCTGGAAAGCCCGGACATACTTGATAAAAACCCATTGAAGTCAAAACATACCAAGCACTCATTTGCCCACAATCTTCATTTCCAATTAATCCATCTGGTGTATTCTTATAAAATTCATTTAAAATTTTATGTGTTATCTCTTGTGTCTTATATGGCCTACCCACGTAATTATATAGAAAAGCCATGTGGTGACTTGGTTCATTTCCATGTGCGTATTGCCCTATTAATCCAGTAATGTCAGCTTGTGTTCGTCCATTTAAATCAGATGATGTGTTAAATAATTCGTCTAACTTGGTTTCCATGTTTTTATGTCCGCCCATAATATTTATAAATCCGTCTAAATCATGTGGAACAAAAAAATTATATTGCCATCCATTTGCTTCTGTGTAATGATTATTAACTTCCTTAGGATTAAAATCTGCTAACCAATTTCCATTTTTTTTAGGTTGAAAAAATCCTGACTGTTGATTAAATAGATTTTTATATCCTTGTGCGCGTTTCATAAATAAATCGAAGTCAGACTTATTATTCATTTTTTTTGCTACTTGAGCAACGCACCAATTATCATAAGCATATTCTAATGTTTTAGAAACACTCTCTGACTCATCCTCTAACTGCAAATAATTGTTTTTATTAAAAGCTGGATATCCTAATTTGTTATAATTAGAGGTGGAAACTAATGCCTTATACATACCCAATGAATCTGAATGAATCATATTTTTCATCCAGGCATCAGCAATCACCGAAGCACTGTGAAATCCAATCATACAGTTTGTTTCATTAGCAGAAAGCTCCCACATCGGCAGTCTTCCACCTTCATTGTATTGATTTAAAAACGTGTGAATAAAATCCATCGTTCGTTTTTTCTCAATAATAGTAAAGAGTGGATGCAAGGCGCGAAAAGTATCCCACAAAGAAAACACAGTATACGGAACAAAATTTTGTGCTTGATGTATTTTTTGATCTCTGCCTCGGTAGTTTCCATCAACATCACCTGACATGGATGGGTGGATCATGCAATGATACAAAGCCGAATAAAATGTTTCTAATTTTTCTTTCTCAGGAGTTGATACTTCTATTTTTGATAGCTGTTTATCCCAAATAGAAATTGCTCTATTTTTATACGAATCAAAATCAAAATGAGTTGCTTCAGCATTTAAATTTTTCTCAGCCCCATCAATACTTGTTTGGGATATCGCAACCTTCACAATGATAGGCTCACCATTTGAAGCATCAAACTGAAAAAAGCCTCCATTAGTAATTGAATGCGTTGATTAAGATTTCACAACACTACTATTTATAAAAGGCTTGCTAAATTTTATTACAAAATAAATATGTTGCTCTGTTGCCCAAGCATTACTTACTCTATATCCAACTAAAGTAACGCTATCCATAATTTTCAAATCACTGTGAAGTGTTTGGTCTCTGTGAAGTAAATCAATAACAATATTTGCTTTTTTAGTTTTCGGAAACGTATAACGATGAACACCTACACGCTCAGTTGTTGTCAACTCTGCATTAATCGTATCGTCCAATAATTCAACTTGATAATAACCTGCTTTGGCATGTTCTTTTTTATGTGAAAATTTCGATTTATAATCTGAATTTAACATCGAAGGTTTACCTGTTGTTGGCATAAGTAATATATCGCCATAATCACTAACGCCGGTTCCACTTAAATGGGTATGAGAAAATCCATATATAACTGAATCGGAATAATGATACCCAGAACAGCCTTCCCAACTGCCATCAATGCGTGTGTCTGGACTTAATTGAACCATACCAAATGGCAAAACTGGGCCAGGAAATGTATGTCCAGCACCACCTGTTCCTATAAAAGGATTTACGAAAACCGATGGATGCGTTTGTGAAACAACCTTTAAGCTAAAACATAAAGTATAAGAAAAAATGAAATATAAAATTACTCGCATTATTGAAAATTAAAATGACAATAATGAAATTAGTAAAATAATTTGTTTAATGTTTTAAATCAAACAAAGAAAAAAGATCAATTTGAGGTAAAAACTTTAATCCTAAATTCAATTTAATCTTAAGTGGCACATTTGGTTCAACATCTACAAAGTTATTCTCTGGTAGAAAATTGGTGTCATTTGAAAATAAAAATAAATCTTTAACAAAAGACTTACTTGTTATTTGGATGAACGATTTATCTTTGGTTAATTCAATTTTTAACTGCGGATCACCTAGTTTTAATTCGTTAGGCTTAGCAAAGCAATATGTTGCGCTTGCTAGTATGTCTCCAAAACTATCTTTCAATTCAACACTTATGTAACTTTCATTTTTAGCGCATTTTTTTAAATCATTATCTAACAAACTAAAATAAACGGTACTGCTCATTTTTTTTATGTCAACTTTTTCTATTTTTTGGAATATAATTTTCCCGGAAAAATCTTTCACTGCAACGGTCATTAATGCTTTACAATTCGATGTTTTATCAGATACAATGTATATTTGAAATTTATCTTCAACTTCACTCACAGAAATTAAAACGTCTTTATAAAGTTTTTTCGTTTCAAAATAGGCCGCCTTTGGTTGATCATTAAAATCAATTGTACTCCATGAGATGCCAGGCCAACAATCATTTAACTGCCAATACAAAGTTCCCATACAATAAGGCATTGCTTTTCGATGCGCTTCAATAGCCATTTTTAGTCCATCTCGTTGTAGCAATTGAGAAACGTAGATATACTTTTTAAAATCTTCGGGAATAGGATAAGACCTTTTCATATAGGTATCAATCGTTTGAAAACCTGTTGGATGTTTTTGATGAGACTTAATTGATAGTGAATTCAAATTTAAAACGGATGAGTCAGAAATCTGTTTTAATGTATTCATCATTGATAATGCTTGAAAACCATATTCGCTCATGAAACGACCAACCTTTTTTTGATACACTTCAAAAGGCTGCATTCCCCACCAAACTCCCCAATAATGAGCATCTCCTTGCTTCATGCTTTCGTTTCTTCCCCAACCAATGAACGGTGAGGAGGAATGATAAGGCATCGTCGATGTGGCAGAAGTAGGATGTAATTGTTTGACTAAACGCGGTATTTCGTTTTGAAATAAGTTTACATAATCATTCCAAATTTGAATTGAATCTGACTTAGAATAGTTGTATTGTTTTTGCCAGCCCCAATTTTTCCAACCTTCGTCAACTTCATTGTTTCCGCACCACAATGCTAGAGAAGGATGATGACGTATTCGACAAATTTGTTGAGAAACTTCTTCTTTCACATTTTCAATAAATGCTGAATCGCCAGGATACATAGCACAAGCAAACATGAAATCTTGCCAAACTAATATTCCATTTTTATCACAAGCCTCAAAAAATTCATCATCAGGATAAAGACCACCTCCCCATACACGAATCATATTCATATTTGATTGCTTAGCCCGTTCAATTAATCGGTGTTGTTTCTCAGAATTCACTCTCGTTATAAAATTATCTTGTGGCACATAATTAGCTCCTTTCATAAACACAGGACTTCCATTTACTTTAAAATAAAACTGTTCTCCCATTATATCTTTATTTCGCACTAATTCAATGGTTCTTAGTCCAATTTCCATATGATGAAATAGAACTGATTTTGTTTTTTCAATACTACTAAACTGAAAATGATAGATTGGTTGCTTTCCTAAGCCATTAGTATACCATAGTTCCGGATTATTAATCTGATAGGTAAATGTGTCTCTATTAAATCCCTTATGTAATTTTAACGATTTATTTTGTTTTAAAACAGACTGCTTAAATTTTGCAATGGAACAACTAGCATTCATAGTAATGACAAAGGAAGTATCTCTATCTGAAATAAATTCTGAAATAAATTTAACTACCGCTTTAGACTTATTTAATTCGGTGATGATATGATGCATCGATTCCATTTTAAAATCATTCCAAGCAATCATTCGTATTGGTTTATAAATTCCGCACGTTACAAAGCGTGGACTAAAATCCCATCCATATTGATACTGGGCTTTTCGAGTAAACACCCTTTCATCACCAGGCAAAGTATATTTCAGTTTGTTTGCTTCAGCTTTCCCTTTTTTGACAGCGGATTCAAAAATAATTTGCAAGGTATTGTTTCCCGTTTTCAAAAATTGCTTCACATCTTTATTCCAATAACGAAACATATTGTTGCATTCTAAAATTTGTTTCCCATTCAAAAAAATTGTTGCATAAGTATCTAAACCTTCAAATTTTAATTCAATGTGTTCGTTCTCTAAAAGTAATTCATCACAATCAAACTGTCCAATGTATTCCCAATCTTCTTGCTCAATCCACTGTAAATTTTTTTCGTTATCGGAAAAAAAAGGATCTTTAATTAAATGATTAGTGAATAAGTCTGTGTGGACTGTGCCTGGAACAGAGGCAGGAAAAAGCTCTGTAGTTCCTACTTTTCGAAACTGCCAAGATATATGAGCATCAATTTGACTGCTTTGACTCAACGCCAATTCAAAACACATCAGGAAAAAATACATTAGATATCTATTCATTATACAGTCATCTTCGTTTTTATACTTATTAATTCTGAAATGTTGATCTGCTCAGTATCATCCACAATGGCGGCTGAATGATATTCTTTGCAGGTTGTTTCAAAAATTATTTCTTCGATGTTTGAACTTCGGATGCCACCTCCCGGTATGATAATGATTTCGTTACCAAATTTATTTTGTAACGTTTTTAATTGATTAAGTCCTTCAATAGCTTTTGATTTGTTGCCTGATGTTAAAACTCTTGTGAAACCTAAATCAATAATCTTTTTAAAGGCATCCTCACTATTTACGCATTCATCAATAGCTCTATGAAAAGTAATTGACATTGGTTTTGATAAGTCAACTAATTGTTTGTTAACCGTTTCATGAATGGTATGATCTTCGTTTAACACTCCAAATACAACGCCTTCAACACCTTGAGCTTTACAAAATAAAATGTCTTTTTTCATGACTTCAATTTCCTCAGGCGTATAAAAAAAATTTCCTCCTCTAGGTCTAATAATAACATGCAATGGAATGTGGATTAATTTTTTTGCACGAATAATATCCTCATAATCCGGTGTAATACCACCTTGAGCATATTGACTACAAAATTCAATCCTATCAGCACCAAACTCTTGAGCCTTTATGCATGATTCAACAGAGAAGCAGGCAATTTCTATAAGAGTTTTACAATAAACTTTTAGCATCCATTAATTTATTATTTATCTCAGGAGAGTACACGGCATAATTAAAGCCTTTTTGCAAACAATAAGCACCATGTTCTCCTTTTTTATTAATAGCAATAAATCCAATTTGCAAATCATTTAATGATTTATTTTTTTTAGTCGCGATAACAATGATTCGTTCAACTGCTTTTTTACAAGCTTCTTCGGGGGAAAAACCTTGTCTCATTAATTCTACCACTGTGTGACTTCCTACAATACGCATCACTTCTTCGCCGTGACCAGTAGCGGTGGCTGCTCCCACTTCATTATCAACAAATAATCCAGCGCCAATAATTGGAGAATCACCAATGCGACCATGCATTTTAAAAGCCATGCCACTCGTTGTACATGCGCCTGATAAATTACCATTCATATCTAAAGCAATCATTCCAATTGTATCGTGATTTTCAATATTTGCTTTTGGTTTATATTCGGCCTTTTTCAACCACTCCTTCCATTCATCCTCAGATTCTTTCACCAACAAATTTTCTTTTTTAAAACCTTGTGATAAAGCAAAATCTAAAGCGCCCTCACCAACAAGCATCGTATGGGGAGTTTTTTCCATCACTGCTCTTGCAACAGAAATAGGATGAACAATATGTTCCAAACAACCAACTGACCCGATGTTAGAAAAATCATCCATGATACAGGCATCTAAAGTAACACGCCCGTCTCTGTCTGGCCTCCCACCATAGCCAACACTTCTTTCTTTTGGATCCGCTTCCGGAATTTTTACGCCAGCTTCAACCGCATCCAATGCTCGTCCATTTTTTGATAAAATAGTCCAAGCTTCTGCATTGGCTTCTACTCCAAATCGCCAAGTTGAAATAACAATTGGTTTTACTTGTGGCTTTACTTGTGTCTCAATAAGCTGAGTTGCTTTTGTTTTATTAAAAGCAAATAATGATGAAGCAAATGCTGTTAACTTCAAAAATTGTCTTCTATCTGTAGTCATATTAGTTGATTATAATTTCATCACAAAATAACCAAGCGTCTTCACCAGCGCCAGGTTTACCACTTTCTATTTTTCCAAATGTTTTAGCCTTAATTTTTACATACCTAGCTTTTTTGGGTATAAAAGAAATCTCAGCAAAACGTTCATCCTTAAATTCTTTCGTGATTTGTTTCTGAATAGATGAGTATTGAATGCCATCATTGGAAATAAAAAATTCAACCGACTGTGGTAAATAAATCCAATTCAATTCTTCATTTAAAAAACCAATTTGTATCAACTGAATATCTTCTTCTTTTCCTAAATCAACAACTGTTTCTATATCTTGGCCACTCCAACCAAGCCATTGATCATTGACACGAGGTAAAGTTGCAACTACACTATTTACAAGTGTAAACGCGCCACCCGTGTTGTAATATTTACTTGGCGGTGTTTGAAATGTAACTAATTTATTGGTTGCTTTATTGATGTTGTATTCACGTGAACTAACTCTTCCCTTCAATTCATTGTTTTTAAATAACCCAGCTTTAACCGTTGTATTCATTTTTAATTCAATGGGCGCCGCATACTTTATTGAATTCATTGTTGGCATACTACCATCTAACGTATAATAAACACTTCCTAAAAATGAATTAGCATTTAAATCTAATTCGAGTCGTTGTGTATTTTTATTTGGTGTAATGGTATACTTCACATTATACAATGCCTTAGCATAATTTACATCTAACTGATCTAAGAGTAAAAAATGTTTTTGCAATCGTTCTAAAAAATTAGTTTCATTTTTTAATTCTTTCGGCGTCCACAATACTTCTGCTAATGCAGCCATTCGCGGCATAGCCATGTATTCCACATGTTTTTCATTTAATATATATTCAGTCCAAACATTTGCTTGAGCACCTAAAATATATGACTCTTCTTCCTCTGATAATTCAGCAGGAACTGGCTCAAACGCATACACTTTTTCTAAAGGCGTAAATCCACCAATAGCTAATGGCTCGTCTGTTGGTGATGATTGGTAATGATCAAAATAGCAATGTGTTCCAGGTGACATAACAACATGATGTTTTTGTTTGGCTGCAGCAATTCCACCATCTATGCCTCTCCAACTCATCACAGCTGCATTAGGTGCTAAGCCTCCTTCTAAGATTTCGTCCCAACCTATAATTTGTCTTCCTTTTGCGTTCACATGTTTTTCAATGCGTTTAATAAAATAACTTTGCAATTCGTGTTCATCTTTTAAATGTTCTTTTGTAATGATAGACTGACAATGTGAACACGTTTTCCATCGTGTTTTAGGACATTCGTCGCCACCGATATGAATGTATGGACTTGGAAATAAATCCATCACTTCATCTAATACGTTCTCTAAAAATGTAAACGTAGAATCTTTCGTGCAAAACACATCTTCAAATACACCCCAACCTTTTTCTACATCAATTTGTTTGCCTCTGCAAGATAACCAAGGATATGAAGTAATAGCTGCTACAGAATGTCCTGGCATTTCAATTTCTGGAACAATGGTAATGTATTTTTTTTCTGCATAAGCCACAATCTCTTTAATATCTTCTTGTGAATAAAATCCGCCGTATGGAATGGTGTCAAATTTTTGATCTTTATATGCACCAAGCATAGAACCCTTTCGCCATGCGCCAATTTGTGTTAACCTAGGGTACTTTTTAATTTCAATACGCCAAGCTTGATCTTCTGTAAGATGCCAATGAAACGTATTCATTTTATACAGAGCGAGTAAATCAATGTACTTTTTTATAAACTCCTTTGGAAAGAAATGACGGCAAACATCTAAATGCATACCACGCCATTTAAACCTTGGTTCGTCTTTAATGTGTAAACAAGGCAAAAATAAAAGCTGTTTTGAAGCAATTGGTAATGTTTGAATTAATGTTTGAATCGCATAAAAACTACCTGCACAATTTGCAACAGCCAAGATGGAAATTTTTTGTTCATTGATATCTAACTCATAGTGTTCCTTCGCGTTAGCTTGCCAATCAGCATTTTTAAACTCTATGTAATTATTATTTGTATTTGGTTTGGCAACTATAGAAAGTTTAAAACCATATTGTTTTTGTAAATACGTATTTAATAACTCAGCTTCATTTTTAAAAGACGTTGCCGTTTGTAAAACAATTTGAGTAGTGCTAGATAATTTGAAATTACCTTTTAATAAAGTTAATTCTGTAGGTTTTGGAATAATTGGCAAAACACTTACCGTTTCTTGAGAAAAATTCTGCAAGAAAAAAAACATCACTACAACACTTAAAATACTACTCTTCTTCATCATTTATTTCTCCTAATAATTCTTGTGGATAATCATCTTTAATAATATAAACACCTAACATGGGATTAATAATTTCGTAAATACTTTTTAAATTAATATTAAAATACAATCCATCTTTAGAATCTACTTTATCGGTTTTACTAATTGCTTTTTTTGAAAATGGCAATAAGGTAACAGAGCCGTCTTCCATGGTGCACTCGAGTACAGTCATGTTGGGAATTTCAAAACAAAATTCATCATCATTTGCATACAACCCTTTTAATAAATACGTTGTGTTATTGATGACTCTAAAATTTTTTACATTTCCTTGTACGTCAAATTCATCTTCCCACAAATATTTAATATTGTCTTCTGTTTCTTCGCCTTCATTGTCTTTATCGGCATATGCTTGGTTAAATTTTGAATTTACTAATTTGATATTTAATGTAACTTTCATGATTTTTTATTAATGATTAACTTTTGTGTGAGATTGAAATTCGATGCCTTGTTTCTTAAAAATTGATTTTACCTTAAAAGCATACCACGCTAAATAAGCAAAACAAAATACCGTAACAATGTACGAAATTTGTGGATTTAATAAGTCAACTAAAATACCTTGCAAAGGTGGAATGATTGCGCCACCTAATATCATCATCACCAACAACGAAGAACCTTGATTGGTATATTTACCTAGGCCATTAATGGCTAATGCAAAAATACAAGGCCACATCACCGAACAAAATAAACCACCACTAATAAACGAGTACAAGGCTAAGTTACCAGTACTAACTAAACCAATGATCATCATCAAACAAGCTGTTAGAGATAAAACTAATAACGTTCGTGCAGGATTGTCTCCAGAAAAAATAAACAACACAGATGCGATGCAGATGTAAGGAATGTAATACAAGTAATCATCTACTTGACTTCCTCTTAAATAATTAATTCCATAAATGACTGCAAACGCCAAAAATGGAGTGATGATTTGCATCATTAATTTGGTTGTTTTACTAAAATTAAAAACAGTCAATGCACCAGTCCAGCGTCCAATCATTAAACTTCCCCAATACAAAGAAATGAAATGAGAAATTTTAGTATGGCCTATTCCTTTTATTTCAGGCATTTGTAAAAGTGCGCCTAAATTACTTTGTATGGTTACTTCTACTCCAACGTACACAAAAATAGCAACCATGCCAAGTGTTAGTTGTGGGTATTTTAAAGCCCCTAAATCTTTATCTAACTTTTCTGAAGAACTAACCGTAGGTAATTTAGAAAACCATAAAATAGTCGCACATAATATAAATAAGCCAAACAAAATAAGCGCAGGAATTTTAACAGCACTCAAACCGTTAGATGCTACCACTGGTCCACTAATATTACCAAACAACGCATAACTTAAAATAACTGGGCCAATCGTTGTTCCAAATGAATTTAAACCACCGGCCAAATTTAAACGGTGAGAGCCTGTTTCTTTTGCACCAAAATTAATCACGAATGGATTAGCTACAATTTGCTGAAGGGCGAAACCCAATCCAATTACAAATAACGCTGCTAGCAATAAAGGATACGATAACAAATTAGCAGCAGGGATAAATAACAATGCCCCAATTGAGGAAATCAATAATCCTAATATCA
>CANLAV010000058.1 GCA_947487905.1 Bacteroidota bacterium
TTGACAAGTCAGGTAATTCAAACGCTCGACCATTCAAAGAATCTGCCAAAGTAATGGCATTGGCTAAAGTCCTATTAAACACAGTAAAATTTGCATACTGATGCTTTTTTAAATAGTGAGACATGCTTACGTTTGTTTCACCTGCGCCGATAAATAATACGCGAGCATTATTCTTAATTCCTAAATTTCTTAATTGTCTGTATGCTAATGAAACAATAGAAACTGGGTTCTTAGCTATATCGGTATCGGTAAATACTTGCTTAGCCGTTTCGATAGTTTGTTTAATTGCTAAACGAATCACGTCACCTGTTAAACCAAGTATGTTACAATATTCGTATGCTTTTCTAACTTGAGTAATAATTTCACGTTCGCCAACCACTAAAGAATCTAAAGATGAGGAAACCTCAAATAAATGCGTTAAGCCTTTTTCATTTTCGTAAATAGAAGTACCGCGTATCAAGGCCGTTAATTCTTCGTCAGAAATTCGTGAATTAATCGAACGGTATAATTCTGATAAAATTGTTTCAGAAATTTCATTTTCTGTAACAACTAAAAATTCAACACGATTACATGTACTTAAAAACATCAATTCTTTGAACGACAACATCATTTTTGCGGCACCTAAATAATGCTGCTGATTAGTTTCATCTAAATGTAATTTTCCTATTAGATCTAAATGAACTAATTTATGTGTTAAACTGATTATTTTAAAGGAATTCAAGTGTGTAAAGTTCAACAATTAAGGCTTGTTTTGTGTCATAGTATTGTCATAAATTAATATTTAAAATTAGTCTAAATAAAATTCATAACTACTTAATTATTCCATTCCAATATGGAATAAAGCTTCGCCTTGATTAACAACCGGATGATTATTAATGCCAATAATATAGCCATCAACTGTCGAAAGAATTTGATGTTCTTGCTTCTCAAATGGACTACAAATCACACCAAGTAAATCGCCTTTAGAAACGTAAGCGCCATTAATTACTTTCATGTGAAATAAACCACTAAAGTTAGATCGTATCCAGGTATCCTTGATAATTTTGACTGAAACATTATTTGGCACCTCAATATCTGTCATTCCTAAATTTTTCATTAATCTAAAACATCCATTTAACCCTTCGTTAATGGCCACATAATCAAATCTTTTACTTTCTCCGCCTTCATATACTAATATAGATTTTCCTTTTTTTGCCGCTTCTTTTCTAAAAGTACCTTCTCTGTATTTACTGTCAATGATTAATGGAGGAGAAAACTTTTTTGCCAATTCTAAATTTTCTGGAAATTCAAACACACATCGAATTTGTGGTGAATTACTTATTTTGGCACCACCAGTATGGAAATCGACACCAAAATCAATTAAAGGAATAATTTGTTTCATTAAATCATATGCTATTCTACTTCCAAAAGATCCATGTTTATTTCCAGGAAAACAGCGATTTAAATCTCGTCCGTCGGGTAAATCTCTACTACCATACAAAAAAGAAACGCTATTGATAACAGGAATGGCGATGACATTGCCACAATTAAGTTTTTTTAAATCTTCGCGTGCAATTAATTTTCTTATAATTTCAATGCCATTCGTTTCTTCTCCATGCATGCCTGCAGAAAATAAAACGGTTGGTCCTGGTTGATGACTTCTAAAAACGAAAACAGGAATTTCAATTTTTGTTTTGGTGTGCAATTCATAAGAGTTAAGAATAATTTGTTTATTTTCTCCAGCCCGAATTATTTGCGAATTGATAATAAAATCTTCCATTGTTATTGGCCTGGAATATTAAATTCATTACGTTCCACATACTCAATTATTTTTCCTGCAATGTCTAAACCAGTTGCACCTTCAATGCCTTCTAAACCCGGCGAAGAATTTACTTCCATTACTAAAGGACCTCTATCACTTTGCAATAAATCAACACCCGCAATACCTAAGCCTAATTTTTTTGCAGATTTAATGGCTGTTGCTCTTTCCTCAGGTGTTAATTGAATAATTGATGCTGTTCCGCCTCTATGCAGATTACTCCTAAACTCTCCATCCTTTGCTTGACGCTTCATCGCTCCTACAATTTGTCCATCTACAACAAATACCCGAATATCAGCTCCTTTTGATTCTTTGATATACTCTTGAACCAACATGTTTGCATCAATTTTTAAAAAAGCTTCCATCACTGATTTTGCTGCTTTATCGTTCTCGGCTAAAATAACACCTATTCCTTGTGTACCTTCCAATAATTTAACAACACAAGGCGCTCCTCCAATACTTTGAATAACGGATTCAATATCTTTTGGCTCATTAGCAAAGGCAGTTTTGGGCATACCTATTCCTGCTCTTGCTAATATTTGTAAACTTCTCAATTTATCGCGCGACCTCACTAAAGCTTGAGATTCAACCGCTGTAAATATTTTCATCATTTCAAACTGACGAACAACCGCTGAACCATAAAAAGTAGCACTTGCTCCAATTCTTGGAATAACAGCGCTAATATCATGCACTTCTTTTCCATTATAATAAATATGAGGTCGGCTTTGTTCAATAACTAATACACACTTCATGTGATCTAAAACAATAACTTCATGTCCTCTTTGCTCTGCTGCCTCTTGTAATCGTTTGGTTGAATACAAGTTTTTATTACGTGATAATATCGCTATTTTCATTCTAACATTTTTTATTTATAAACCGTTTGTAAAAATTAAATTAACATCAACCAAAAATTTTCTTTTTAATAATCGTCTTCCAATTAAAATGGGATACCGCATGTTTCCTCTATCTGTTAAAGACATGCGTGTGTTTATTTTTTTTCCGCCAAGATGAATCTTAGTTTGAATGATAAATCGTTCCTCCATTTCACCAGAAGAGTTCTTTATTTTTTTTTGCGCAAAGTCTGAAAAAATATGAACCTCATCATCTAGAAACTTAACATGCAGCTTATCTTTTTTTAATTCAATGTATTTACAATGAATCGCATTAGAATATGCGCCCGTATCTATTTTAGCAACTAACTGATTCATATTTAATAACGGAAACTCAACGAATTCTCTTCGGCCAATTATTTTTAATTTATGAGATGTTGATTGCATAAAACTTAGAGCCAATTTAAATTATTTTATTGGTATCAAAAAATTATTTAAAATAAAAGAATTAAATGGATTTATAGAAACGAGTTACATTGACCTCATCGTCCAAATTTTCCTTTTGTTGAAATTGATTTACAAACTGATTGGCATAATATGGAGCTAACATGACAGCCTTTGTTCCAAATCCATTAAATACATGAATATTTTTAAATGTATGATGTTTACCTATGACTGGCCTTCTATCAATCACAGATGGCCTAATACCAGCTTCATGATTAATAACCGTAAATGGCGAAGTGATAAGCATTCTTAATTTTTCTTCTAATTCTATCAAACCTTCCGGTGTGGGATGATCAGTCAAATTTTTCCATTCGTAAGTAGCGCCGACTTTATAAATTGAATTTCCTAATGGCAAAATAAAAATTCCTTTGTTCAAAATATTTAAATCCAAGTTTAAATCATCACATGCAATTGTGATAACTTCTCCTTTAGCAGGTTTTGTTGGAATCCAATCAAAAAAAGAATTTTTTGATACCAAATGTCCCTCGCAAAAAATAAGATGATTCGCGCTAATGTGTTTATAGCTTACTTGCAGAGAAGTATGCGTAACATCATCATGAGAAAATAGGTCCTCTATATAACTGAACTTCGCTAATAAATATAATTTAGTTTGATTTAAAAATTCTGTCACATTTAAATTCCCGGCTTCCAAAACTATGGCATAAGAATTTAAAATTTGCGTAGAACTTAGTTGATATTGAGAAGAAATAGTTTGCTGCAAATAATGATTTTCAACTTTTGATTTTTTTAACCAAAGTTCGGATTCTTGTGTTTCAGAAAAAGGTTTTAAAATTTGGCGCTTAGTAATTAAGCTGCATTTAAATTGAGATTCAAAATGCTCATAAAACTGTACTAAATAAGGAAGGACTTCATCCGCTTTCCAACTTTTAACTAAACGTTTAAACACTACTGGATTCCATATTCCTGCCGCGACAGAAGAACAGGTTGACAATGATGGTTTATCAATCACGCAGACCGAATGACCAGCTTTAATAAGTGTTAAAGCTAATGTACTACCTGCAATGCCTTGACCTATAATTAAAAAATCAAAATGAGTTGGTTTATTTTCCATGAATGTTACGTCCGTATTTTACACCCCTAAACGCACTCGAAAAATAAACAATCATTCTCACCCCATAAACCATTTGCGTTTTGTTTATGTCGCAAAAAACTTGTCCACCAATACCCACATCGTATTTAATTTTATAAACAGCCTCAACGCATGCATAAGCTCCAAATTCCTTGTAAACCGTGCTTAATATTGTGTTCAAACCAAACTCCGTAGAGTCTTTGAGTGGACGTTTAAAATAAGAATAAGAAGGACCTAAAAAAGCTGATAAATTATACTTCGTTGTTTCTTTTCGAATACCATATTGTAAATGAAAATTATAATTATTGGCTGCATAAAAATCAACGCCGCTCATAAAAGTTCCTGCCCTAAAATATTGTTCCTGAATATGAAATGAAAAGTCAACCGCCATATTTTTTTCATCTTTTGGCCAATGAGAATTATAGCCAACACCAGGACCTACGCTTAACCAATTATTATATACGCGATAGCGCTTCCCATCAAATGCAATTTCCTCCTTTGCATTGTATCTTTTTGTAGAATCACTTTGAGCATATATGGAAAGCTGAAAGCAAGAAAATAAAAATAAGAACCATTTAAAATTCATGATGGAAAAAGAATTTTTTAAAAAATAAACAATTGAAAAGCGGCAAACTAAATAACAAAACTAAAATTATTTTGTCATAACCCAAGCATTTGGGAATTCATTTTTTAAAGAACTTACTAGCTGATTTGCGTTAGATTTTTCGTTGAAACCACCACAACTTACAACGTACAATCCATTCGAATTAACACCACTTATTGCTGCCACTATTTGTTTATGCTGCAATTCATTAATTAAACGTTCTGCATTTGCTTTAACACCAAAACATCCTACAACAACTTGATATGTTGCATCAATTTGTATGGAACTGTTTGACTCTGCAAGGGTAACTGTATTAGTAACAACCTCAACTTTATCAATTTTCGCAACTAATACCTGGCCATCTTCACTCAATCTAAAATTAGCATTCCCATTATTATCACAAACTAAAGGTGCTACCTCTATTTTATCTAAATAAAAAGACTGACTATTAGATGTTGAATTTGGTACATATGTTTTTTCAACCACATGAAATGGGTTTAACGAAGATTGAACAATTGGCTGCAATGGTTTTGAATTGGCAGCAAAAATTAATAGAACCATGGTTAAAGGAATTCCAATAGCCAATAAAGCCACTTTTTTAATGGAGTGCTTTTTTGATGGATTAGGTACCGGTATAGCTTTCCTATCTTCAAATGTTGTTTTTAAAATACGAGGCTCACTAATTTGTTCAACTTCATTCGCGATAACAGCTTCAAAGCCAAACGAATCGATTAAAAAATTAACATCTACTTTGGCTTCAAAACGAATTTCTTGATCACTATCAATATACAATAAACCTAATTGAGCTAATTCAAAACGTTTTTTGACTTCCAATAAGGAGACAATATAAGACTTGTAATCTTCTATCTGTGAAATAGCATCGTTATAATCCACTAAAAATTTGTCTGCATAAGCCGAAACCAATAAACCATCATTGTGTTTAAGGTTTTTATTAAATAAAATTTGTTTCGTTGGAGGAAGCAATAAACTACTACCAGAGGAAAAATGCGATGCGTAATGCTGAGCAACAAAACCGCCTAAATTGGGCACAATAACGCAATCATGCTTATACAAAAGCTCTGAAATTAGTTGGGTTATTTGATTGTATTTAAACATCTATCAGTTGGTAAATATAGGCTATTTTAAATCGTGTATAAGGTAAATGTAATAAAAAAGAGAAGAAAACAACTAATTTATTAATAACCAAATAATTAACAATTTATGGAAATAATTGTAAAGAATGTTTTAAATTTGCGCTCTATGTTAAGACCTATATATTATAAAAGCATATTCATTGCTGTTTTCATTTTATTTAATAATTCACTAGATGCTCAAAAAGCTGAATTAACCTCAAAAGAAATTGTTACTAAAATGCTTAAATCAATCAATGATGCTGAACGATTTAAATATAACCTTAAAATTACTGAACGTGGCAAAAAAGGCATGAATCATTACGAGTCGGCCGTAAAATTAAATCGCCATCCACGAAAAATTTACTTGTATATAAAAGGTATAGAATTACTGTGGGTTCAGGGGTGGAATAATAATAAAGCCTATGTAAAACCAAATTCATTCCCTTATTTCAATTTAAGTTTAGATCCATTAGGTTCATTAATGAGACAAGACCAACATCATAATTTAAATGACATGGGGTTTGATTATTTTGGAAATATTGTTGCCTTTATGGTAAAAAGGGTGGGTAATAATTTTGATGACTATTTTAAACTAGAAGGTAAAGAATATTATAACAACAGGTCTTGCTATAAAATTATTATTAATAATAAGGATTTTGGTTATGAAACATACACCATAGGTGATTATGAAAACCTGACGAGTATTGCCCGTAAATTGCACATCAGCGAATACATGATTTTAGAATTAAATCCTAAACTCAATGATTTTTTTGATATCTTAAAAAAAGGCCAAACTTTAAAAGTGCCTAATGCGTATGCAAAAGATGTAACGCTATATGTGGATCAATTATATTTTTTGCCAGTTGGTGTAAAAGTATCGGATGATAAGGGATTGTATGAACAATACGATTACCATTTCTTACAAGTAAATCCGAAAATTGACGACGCTGAATTTACCAAAACATTTAAAGGATATAGATTCTAAATAAAATATGGGAGCAATTATCATTACAAAGAATACTGAATTAATGCAAAGGGTAATTGACGAAATTAAAACCTGTTATGACCCAGAAATACCCGTTGATGTATGGGAATTAGGATTGATTTACGAATTAGATTTAAATGACGAACATCATTTAAAAATAACCATGACTTTAACATCACCCAATTGCCCTGTAGCAGAAACGCTTCCAGCAGAAATTGAAAATAAATTAAAATTACTTCCAAACATTAATTCCACAGAGTTAAAATTAACTTTTGAGCCAACATGGACTAAAGACATGATGACTGAAGTGGCGCAACTCGAACTTGGTTTTATGTAATTGAACCTTATGGAAAACGAAATAATCAATAAAGTAGCAAACAGTGGCTTAATAACTATTGATTTAGAAACCTATTATCCAAAAGGAAATCGTGTATTATTTGATATTAAACCTTTATTATTTCAAGAATTTGTTTTGAAAGAAAAAGATTTTCGCGAATTCATTAAATCAAACGACTGGAGTCCTTATAAAGATGCTTATGTTGCTCTTACTTGTTCTAATGAAGCCATTGTGCCAACTTGGGCATATATGCTTATTACAATTGCATTACAAGGTGTTGCTAAAAAAGTGGTCTTTGGGAATTTAGAAACGCTTGAAGCTATTTTATTTGATGAAGTTATAACACATATTAATGCTGAAGATTTCACTAACCAACGTTTAGTTATTAAAGGTTGTGGAAATTTGCCCATTCCAAAACATGCTTATGTAATACTTACATCGCTCTTAAAACCTTACGCAAAATCCATTATGTTTGGTGAACCGTGCAGCACTGTTCCATTATACAAAGCCCCTAAAATTTAACGATATGGGGAAATTTAAAGTGTTTATTGTTTTAATAATTTCCTTAACCTTACAATGTTTTCATGGTTTTTCGCAAGAGGACGGCGGAATTAAATTAAGAAACAAACGAAAAAATCCATTAGTTAAAACCCGTATTGGCATTTCTCCAGTTATTGGTTTATACAAACCCAATAAAAATCATACAAAAAACACCCAACAAAAAAAATCATTTTGCATTTCGATTCGCGAAGAATTTAGATTAGATAAAACCAACCGCGAATTTTTAATGATTGGTGCTGAATATATGTTACATGGCCTTAGTTTTAACTCCTATTATTTTTATAGTGATAGTTTAAAACTATATAACGGAAACATGAATTACAAATACAATTTAACTCTGCATGAAATTAATTTTCCAATCCTTTTAAAGCATTCATTTCAAAAAGAAACCAATAAAATTTATTCGTCTTATATCTTTGCTGGATATTGTTATAGATGGATGGTTGCAAGTCGTTTAAAAGTGGATTATAACGGCAATGAACTAATTAGTGCGAACCAAAAAATTACATTTAAATCGCCTGCATTTAATCCTGTAAACAGTTCTTTTTTTACTGCAGGTCTTGGAATTCAAAAAAATATACCGCTGGATTATAGAGCTTTTTTTGCTGAAGTTCAATTCAGATATGGGTTATCACCTTTTTATTTCAATGATAGTTTTACTCCTTCTAGTTTATATACAACCAGCCATTTTATTCATGCAACGGTTGGTTATAAATTTTAAATCAACAACCACCAATGGTAGTTGTTGATTTAAAGCATGACTTACTTTAATTTAAAATTAACTGGAATATTGTATCGTACTCGCACTGCTACGCCATTGTTTTTTCCTGGTTTTTTCCAAGTTGGCATTTTATTAATTACTCTTAATACCTCTTCTTCACAACCAAATCCGATGCCTTTTAAAACTTTTGCTCCTTCTACTTCTCCTAATTGATTAACGATAAAAGACACATAAACTGTTCCTTCTCTACCAACTTCTCTTGCTAAATCTGGATATACAATATGACTTCCTACATACTGTAATTCGCCATTTGGATTTGAATTAAACTCTGGCATTTCCTCCACAATAACGTAATCCAACTCTTTTTTAACATCCGTTTGAATGACTAATGTATTGGTTGAAACCGTTGTGCCTGTAAACGTTCCAGTTGCTGTAGCAGTTCCCTGACCAGTTAAAACATTGGTAAGATTAACCGTTGTAGTCGTTACTGTATGATCTACGATTTTAGGAACGCCTCCTGATGGCGCAGCTGAACTATTGTCAATAGGCTTCGGCTCCTCTACTTCAGGTTGCTTTGGCTCTTCCATTTTGTATTCAATGGTATATAATGAATCAACAGCATCTAACATCAACATACGCTGTTGTTCTTCTGGACGATTATTTCTATTCATAACAAAAACACTTGTCCCTAAAACAACTAATAAACCAATTAAGTAACCAAGTGATTTAAGCAAAGAACTATCATAAGAGGCTCGAATAGCATATGCTCCATAATTTTTATTTCTGTCAGCAAAAATGATTTCATTTAATTTGGCTGCATTGCTTCCTAAGATTGTCATAACAGTAATTTTAAAGGGTTATTTTCTTGTGTAACTTTATTTGCAACTAAAGTTATTTCCTGATATAAAGGTAAAAGTTCAAAAAATAAAAAACCACACCTAATGCAGATGTGGTTTACTTTAATTAACAAGTGGTTTACTTTACAATAAAAATGGTTATTGTTTTATACAAACTGCCGAACAAGTATCATTTGGATTTGACCCTACTTTAACAATATAATTCATATTAAGGGTTGTGCCACTTAAAGCTAAGTTGCCTGAACCACTTGCAAAACCAAGCGATGACATGTTTTGATAAGGAATTGAAATTGAATTACCTGCAACCGAAGCGCGAACTTGAGTCAGCATATTATAAAATTTATCAATCAAAATGGTGGATGAATTGGTTGTTGATTTACTAATAGAAATAGTGTAAGATGAGTTAATGATTTGACTCGATTCGTTACACAACCAAACACCAACATATTTATCTCTATCATCACCAGTAGTTGGCGATAACGGATCATCATTACTATCCGGTTTACAACTTACCATGTAAAAAACCGAAAATAAAACTAAAGCATAAACTATTTTTTTCATCCTATAAAATTTATATAATCAAATTTAAACAAAAGAATTATGAATCAAATCAAATTTAAAAATTATTAATTCAATGATGGATCAAATGCATAATCACTAAAAACTTTATAGCTAGGATTAATGTTGCCTAATGTTTTGCCCCATAGCTCTTCAGGTAGTTCGGGTGTTAATGTTTGATAATTTTCAGTTTGAATAAACCATCTATCTTTTTCAATTTCAGTTTCTAATTGATTGGCGCTCCAACCTGTATATCCTATGTAAAAACGAATATCTGTTAAACTTAAAGTGCCATTTTCAATTAGGGTAGTCAATTCAAAAAAATTACCGCCCCAAAATACACCATCGGAAATCTCTATACTTTCAGAAATTTTTAAACCAATCGTGTGCGTATAAAACAATTGATTAGGTGAAACTGGCCCGCCCTCAAAAAGCGGAAAATACCCATTTTTCAAATGAGGAAAAATATCTTTTAATAGTAATCCATTCGGTTTGTTTAGAACAAAACCAAGGCTGCCATTACTATTGTGTTCAGCCATATAAACAACCGAACGTTTAAAATAATCATCCTGCAAAAAAGGTTTCGCAATTAATATTTCTCCTGGCTTAATCAATCGCAATAATGCTTTATATTTGTGTAAATTTAAATAAAATGAGCGAAGTTAATCAGCATATTTCCAAATTAAGAGAAGATTTTTTAAAAGGAACCTTATCCGAAAATGACGTCAATCTTTTTCCTGATATACAATTTGAAAAATGGATGCAAGAAGCCATTGAAGCAAAAGTTACAGAAGTTCAAGCTTGCACTTTATCAACCGTTTCTGCTGATTTAAAACCTAATTCACGCATCATCTATTTAAGAGAGTTCGCGAAACATGATTTTTACTTTTACACCAATTTTAATTCTAAAAAAGCTCAAGACATTGCTTCCAATAATAATGTTTGTATCACGTTTTTTTGGCCAGAGTTAGAAAGACAAATACGAATTGAAGGCAAAGCATTTAAAGCATCTGATGAAAAAAGTGATGCGTATTTTAAAGTTAGACCGAGAGATTCGCAGATTGGCGCATGGAGTTCGCCTCAAAGTAAAAAAATTGCCGATAGAAATGTATTAGAAGAAATCATTACCATTACATCCAACCTATTAGAAGGTAAAGAAATTAAGCGTCCTGAATACTGGGGTGGTTATGTTATTCAAGCCAATTACTATGAATTTTGGCAAGGTAGAAAAAACAGATTACACGACAGAATTTGTTATACTTTAGAAAATCAAAATTGGAAAATTGAACGCTTAGCGCCGTAAAAAAAAATATAAACTATTGACAAGATGAATAAACAAGATAAAATAAAAAACTTTGACCCAAACAGTGTTGGCGATGTTAATGCTAGTATGTTTGGATTACCTTTTAATATCAACGAATCAGAAACCGTTTTAATTCCAGTGCCTTGGGAAGTGACAGTGAGTTATGGCGGCGGAACAGCGGAAGGGCCTGAACAAATTTTTGATGCGTCTTTTCAAGTTGATTTATTTGATCCCATCGTAAAAGATGCATGGACACTTGGTATTGCTATGGATGATATCAATGAAGAATTAAAAGATAAAAGTGAAATTTACCGACCTGTTGCCGAAATGATTATTGATAGGCAAAGTAATGGCGAACCCATTTCTGAAATATCAGAAATAAAAGACATCAATGAAGCTTGCAGAGAAATGAATGCTTGGGTAAAAACAAGAGCCTTACATTTTTTAAAACAACATAAAACAGTTGGTTTATTAGGAGGCGATCACTCTACTCCACTTGGCTTAATGCAAGCTTTGAGTGAGCACGTTGGCGAATTTGGAATTTTACAAATTGATGCGCATGCTGATTTAAGAGATGCCTATGAAGGATTTGAATTTTCACATGCATCAATCATGTTTAACGCTCTAAAAATAGAAAACGTCAAAAAATTAGTTCAAGTTGGAATCAGAGATTATTGCCAAGCTGAGCTTGATATTATTAATAAACCTAATGGCAAAGTCAAAACATTTTTTGATAGAGACATTAAACAACAACAATATAAAGGTGCAACATGGCATAGCATTTGTGAAACCATCATCAACGAATTACCTCATACTATTTATTTAAGTTTTGATATTGATGGCTTAGATCCTAAATTATGTCCAGGTACTGGAACACCTGTTGCTGGAGGATTTGAAACCGATCAAGTATTGTATTTATTAGAAATGGTTGTGGCTTCTGGAAAAAAAATAATTGCCTTTGACATCAACGAAGTAGGTGGTGAAGATGAATGGAACGCCAATGTGGCATCACGCTTGTTATACCGAATTGCGAACTTGGTGATGTTAAGCCAAGGGAAAGCTACAGCAAATCATTAGTAAATAGAAACAGCCACTTATAAGTGGCTGTTTCTATTTACGATGGACGAGTTACCTCAATGACAAATGTTATAATCTCTTCAAGTTCTTTAGCCTATCATCCAAAAACATGTGCATGATTTTTGCAGGTAAATAGCACTTTTTAACTCAAAAACTCTACTCAAGATTTTTCAATAAAAAAAGCCACCCGACATTGGTGGCTTTTGCTCCCTCTCCTGGACTCGAACCAGGGACCCCATGATTAACAGTCATGTGCTCTAACCAGCTGAGCTAAGAAGGAATCTTTTCCTAATAAAGGAGTGCAAATTTAATACATATTTTATAAAAAACAATATATTTGTAAAAAATATTTAAATTTAAAATTATGAGTCTTTTAGTTGTAGGAACAGTTGCCTTTGATGCCATTGAAACCCCTTTTGGGAAAACCGATAAAATAGTTGGAGGAGCTGCGAGTTATATTGCCCTTGCTGCTTCTTACTTTCACAAAGAAATCAGCCTTGTATCGGTTGTAGGAGATGATTTTCCGAACGATTTTTTAGATACTTTAAAAAAACAAGGAACCGATATTACAGGATTACAAATTAAACAAGGCGAAAAATCGTTTTTTTGGAGTGGACGTTATCATAACGACATGAACTCGAGAGATACACTTGAAACACAATTAAATGTGTTAGAAAATTTTGATCCCATTGTACCAGAAAACTCTAAAGAAGTTGATTTCTTAATGTTAGGAAACTTAATGCCCGTTGTACAACAAAAGGTATTAGATCAATTAACCAA
>CANLAV010000059.1 GCA_947487905.1 Bacteroidota bacterium
AAAATTAAAAAAAGACTGTCAAAATTTGACAGTCTTTTTTGGGGTAAATGAAGGGGCTCGAACCCTCGACCCTCGGTACCACAAACCGATGCTCTAACCGACTGAGCTACATCTACCATTTGAGGGCATAAATATAATACTTTAATTTTAAATAGTAAAAAAAAGTGCGCTATTTTTTAAAATTCACCATATAATGTAAGCCCACAGAATCTTTACGTTTAATAGCATGTTTGATAATTAAATATCCAATACAAATTAAATTTCGCAATTCACATAATTTTTGTGTGATTGTTGTTTTTTCATACAAAGCCTCATTCTCTTTATATAAAATTTCCAATCGATCGAATGCCCTTTTTAATCTCAATTCGGAACGAACAATGCCAACGTAATTAGTCATAATTTGCTGCACTTCTCTTTGTGATTGTGTTATTAAAATCATTTCTTCAGCATGTTCGGTACCATCTGCATCCCATTGAGGCACATCTGTTCTAAACTCGATCGAATGAAAGGTATCGATAGCATGTTGAGCGGCACGATGAGCAAAGACAATAGCTTCTAAAAGCGAATTACTTGCTAAACGATTAGCGCCATGCAAACCTGTGCAAGCACACTCACCAACTGCAAATAAATTTAAAATACTAGATTGTCCTATTTCGTTAACCATAATACCACCACATAAATAATGCATCGCTGGCACAACAGGAATTAATTTAGTAGAAGGATCAATTCCAATACTCATACATTTCGAATAAATAGTGGGGAAATGTTCTAAAAAGGAGTTTCTATCAATATGTCTGCAATCCAATAACACATAATCGTCTCCCGTCGTTTTCATTTCATTGTCTATCGCTCTGGCCACAATATCTCTTGGAGCAAGTGAAAGTCGAGAATCGTATTTGTGCATAAACTCATTTCCATCTATTGTTTTTAGTATGGCACCAAAGCCTCTTAAGGCTTCAGTAATGAGAAAGCTTGGATGCTCCCCAGGATTATATAATGATGTAGGATGAAATTGCACAAACTCCATGTCTTTTACTTGGCCCTTTGCACGATATACCATAGCAATACCATCTCCGGTTGCAATCGTTGGATTTGTTGTAGTAGCATATACATGACCAACACCTCCAGTTGCCATCAGTGTATGTCGCGCTAATATAGTTTCAACCTTTTGTGTTTTTGTATTTAAAATATATACGCCGTAACAAGTAATATGATTTGTTTTAGATGTAACAATTTCGCCTAAGTGATGTTGTGTTATAATATCAATTCCGAAGTGATGATCTAAAACAGTAATATTTTTATGTTTTTTTATTTGTGAAATTAAGGCACGTTCAATTTCTAAACCTGTAATATCTTTAAAATGTAAAATTCTATTTTCTGAATGGCCTCCTTCTTTTGCTAAATCATATTGCCCATTATTTTTTTTATCAAAATTAGCCCCAAGGTCAATTAACTCTCTAACCCGCTGAGTTCCTTCCTCCACAACTATTTTCACAATTTTCTCGTTGCATAAACCCGAACCTGCATCTAATGTGTCTTCAATATGTTTTTCAATAGAATCTGAATCGTGCCATACTGCAGCTATTCCGCCTTGCGCATATTTTGTATTGGATTCATCCTCATTACTTTTTGTAATAATACAAACGGTTCCTTTTTCTGCTACTTTCAAGGCATAACTTAACCCGGCAATTCCACTCCCTAAAATTAAAAAATCAAACTTTTTATTCATAACATGCCCATATCAAAATACTACATAAAGTAATTAAATTAAATTTATTTAAACAATAATTAAGAATGTAAAAAAATGCCTTACTTTGTTTTAAAAAAAATTGAAAAAAATCATACTCTATATAAGCATTGTTCTTGGATTGACACAATGTGCTCAAATTACTCCATTAACAGGTGGCAAAAAAGATACAACAGCTCCAAAAGCTATTTCGTATTTCCCGGAAAAGGCATCCACTCATTTTGACAAAAAATATATTGAAATTATATTTGATGAATTCATCAGTTTAAAAAATTTAAGTAATGAATTCATTATCACACCGCAGACGATTGAAAATCCAGAGATTCAAACAAATGGAAAAAAATTAAAAATAACATTCAACGAGCCATTACTACCAAATACAACTTATAAATTAGCTTTTGGAAACTCAATAGTTGATATTAGAGAATCAAATCCAATTTTAAACTTTGAATATGTATTTAGTACTGGAGCAGCCATCGATAGTTTAAAGATATTAGGTTCTGTGTTTTCGGCTGAGACAAAAAAACCTCAATCCAACATTTTAGTTGGATTATATTCATCTAATGCGAATGATAGTATTGTATATAAACAAAAGCCACTTTACATAACCTATACAAACGAAAAGGGAATTTACCAATTAAACAATTTACCAAGCACACCATTCAAACTAATTACAATCCGAGATAACAATAAAAATAAAATGTATGACGGTTCAGATGAAGAAATTGGATTTGTGAAAAATTTAGTAAAAGCATCTGATACTATTCAAACTGACCTATTATTATTTAAAGAAAACGCATCTAAACAATTTGTAAAAAAAACAATAAGTAATGAATATGGAAAAGCGAGTGTTATTTATAATAAAGCGTGTACAGACCTAACAACAGTTAATATTTTGGGGGCATCCCAAGGTTCATACCAAATTAATACGCTTCAGGATAGCATAACGGTATACTATCAAAATACATTTGACACATTAAAAACAATTATCAATCGTTATTCAAAAAACGATACCTTATTGTTAAAGATACCGTCACGACTGGACTTTGAAAAACTTAAAAAGAATAACAATCTTAAATATAAGATTACATCAAACCTCAGTAACAGCTTTCCTTATTATGATAATATAAATTTAAACTTAAACATTCCATTTAATCTTGAAGATATCAATGAAGATAAAATACATCTATATAAATTGAATGATTCATTAAAATCGAAACAACCATATTCAATTGCGGAAAACGAAAATCAATTCAATGCATTTCAATTAAAAACGAATTTAGAAAAAGAAACCGCTTATCAACTTATCATTAATAAAGGCGCTTTTATTGATTCCATAGGGAGAACGAACGACTCTCTTAGTTTTAAATTCACCACAACCACACCCGATGATTACGCTCAATTAAAATTGAACCTGTTGTTTCCCCGCAAAGAAAATTATATTGTTTTATTAATTAATGATAAAAGTCTAGTAATTGAAAAAAGACATGTTTCTTTTTCTTTAGCATCTACAAATGAAAAGAAAATAACATTTATAAATATAATTCCTGGAATGTATAGTGTTAAAGTGATTGAAGATGCTAATAAAAATAACTCTTTTGACACAGGCCACTTTTTTAATCACATTCAACCTGAAACAATTTTTGTAAATGAAATGCCAATAAAATTATTAGCGGGATGGGAAATTGAAAACGAATGGCTTGTGAAATAAAAAAAAATAAAATATTTCTTTTTAAATTCTTATTGTTTTTTCATCTTTTTTTTGATCCAACCGAAATTATTTTTTTTCAATAAAAAAAATAGAGATGCTTGAAATGCCTATTTTTAAAGGCACATTCAAGTATTTCTGTTTTGTAAATAAAATATTTCTAGACGAAATTTATTTTTAAACGAACTTTTTAGTATACGCTATCAACAATTTCAACAATTTTATGTTAATAAATTAAGTGCTTGAAAATTAGTTAGCGTTAATAAATTTATTTACTTCGTATTAACAAAAACTCAAAAAACAAAAAACCATGGCAACAGCAAAAAAAGCAGCTCCTAAAAAAGCAGTAAAAAAAGCAGCTCCTAAAAAGGCAGCAGCAAAAAAAGCAGTAAAAAAAGCAGCTCCTAAAAAAGCAGTGAAAAAAGCAGCTCCTAAAAAAGCAGTGAAAAAAGCAGCTCCTAAAAAAGCAGTGAAAAAAGCAGCTCCTAAAAAAGCAGCAGCTAAGAAGAAGTAATAAACTCCCCCCGCTAAGCGGGGGGTTTTTTATTTAAACCCTTTTTCTCCGTTATTAATACGCACAACATCAATTCTAAGTCCTTTAGAAAAAGAAAAATAAAAAATTATTTTTCATAACACATCACAATATATTATATTTGACAAAAAACACTACCAATCATGTAGTGCTATGTTATGTATAAACTGATGATGAAAAAAATTATCCTATTTCCAATCCTTATTTGTTTTGCAACTTTCATGAGTTGCCAAAAAACAGAAGTTCCCGATGGAACCATTAAATTAAATTTAAATAAATACGGAAAACAATTTTCAATTTATGTTCCAGATACACTAAAAGAAAAATTAGAAATCAAAGAACAAAGTTGGGGGGCATTGGAAATAAAAATAGGTAAGCGTTTTTATATTTCTATAACCGAAGATCCAGGTGATATTGAACTATTGAAAAGCGATATTCAAACTAACGACGTTAATGTATTTAAATCATACATCATAGATGAACCACAAACATTAATGTGGGAAAGTTACATGGTGAAACCGGAATTTCATTTTTATACTATACAAAAAGCGGCAGGTGATACCTATGTGTTTCAGGATGTAGTTCCTGCTGATGGGGAATCATTTAGCAAAGAAGCTATTGAAAACATGTATCATTGCTCCAAGCAATTGATTGAAAAGTAATCTACGCTATAAAATTACTATTTTATTTTAGGTTATTATTTATTGTTCTTCAGATTCAACTCCCATTTCCATGCACTCAACATCATATCATCCAAATTGTACTTTGGCTGCCAGTTTAATTGACTCTTTGCTAATGTATTGTTCGCGTATATATTTATAACGTCACCCGGCCTACGTTTTCCAATATGATAATTTAATTTTTGATGCGAGACTTTTTCAAAAGAATGAATACATTCAAATACACTGACACCATTTCCAGTTCCTAAATTAAAAATAGACGTTTGTTGGCTATTCTTTTTTTCTATTAAATAATTCAATGCTTTTACGTGCGCATCGGCAATATCGCTAACATGAATGTAATCACGAATACAAGATCCATCACGCGTGTCATAATCGTCCCCAAAAACAGTTAATGGAGGGAGTATGCCAATGGCTGATTGTGTTATAAAAGGAACTAAATTACTAGGTTTATCTTTTGATAATTCTCCATTTAAACCACTTTGGTGAGCACCAACTGGATTAAAATAACGAAGTAACACATTGTTAAAAAAGGATTCGCTCTTTGCAAAATTTGAAACGATGTCTTCGCCAATTTGCTTTGTATGAGCATAAGGCGACTCTGCTATACTAAAGGCAGTGTTTTCTGTAACAGGCAATTCTGATACATTACCGTATACCGAACAAGAAGATGAAAATATAAACTGTGGAATATGAAATGTTTTACAAACACTCAAAATATTAACCAACGAAGTTATATTATTATGATAATAAGCTAATGGATTTAAAACAGAATCACCCACAGATTTATAAGCTGCAAAATGAATGATACCAATTGGATTTTTAATTTGTTTGATTGCAAGTTCTAATTCTTGTAAATTACAAATATCGATATCTAAGTTTTCTACTTGTTTGCCCGTAATTATTTCAATTCGATTAAACGTTTCTTTGGTTGAATTAGAGAAATTATCAATTGAAATGATATGATAGGAAGTATTTTGTAGTAATTCTATGATAGTATGAGAGCCAATATAACCTGCTCCGCCTGTAACAATAATTGTTTCCATTTACTTTATATTACTTTATTAATAGTTTTTAAATGTACAGAAATATTGATTATTATTATAGTGTAAAATTATAATCCATAAAAATATGCAACTCGTTTTCGCTACTCACAATCTCCATAAACTTGAGGAAGTTAAAACTTTACTTCATTCAAATATAACTGTATTGAGTTTAAAAGATATTAATTACACAGATGAGATTGAAGAAAATGAAACAACACTTGAAGGGAATGCTCTCATAAAAGCAAAGACTATTTTTAAAAGCATTCAAGAGAATTGTTTTGCTGATGATAGTGGCCTTTTAGTAGATGCTTTAAATGGCGAGCCTGGTGTTTATAGCGCGAGGTATGCTGGAAGTCAAAAGAATGACAATGACAACATGAATAAGTTGTTAGATAAATTACAAGGCATTGAAAACAGAAAAGCACAATTTAAAACTGTACTTGCCCTTATTTTTAATGAAAAAGAATACTTATTTGAAGGTATTGTTCATGGTGTTATTGCTCACGAAAAAAAAGGAACTCATGGCTTTGGTTACGACCCTATTTTTATTCCAGAAGGTTTTTCTAAATCATTCGCGGAATTAACTTCTTCAGAAAAATCTCTCATTTCTCATAGAAGCATGGCATTAAAAAACCTAATTACATTTTTACAAAACAAATAATTGATCTAATTTAAAAATTATCCCATAATTAAATAATAATAGCTACAAAACTACACAACTATGAATTTCCGAAATTACAATCACACCGTTACAAATCGATTTATTAAATACGCAAAAATTGATACGCAGTCAGACCCTAATTCTACAAGTTTTCCGAGCACATCAAAACAAATTAATTTAGCAAAAGTATTAGTTGAGGAATTAATTGAAATGGGTATTAAAGATGCTGAATTAGATGAGTATGGATATGTATACGCAACAATTCCAAGTAATACAACTAAAGAAGTTCCTGTTATTTGTTTCTGTTCTCACATGGACACATCTCCCGATTGTAGTGGAGAAAATGTAAATCCTATTTTACATGCGAATTATAATGGAACTGATATTGTATTACCAAAGGACAATAGCCAAATCATTAAATTTAACGAACATCCGGCATTGGCTCAACAATTAGGGAATACAATTATTACAGCGGACGGTACAACCCTTTTAGGCGCTGATAACAAAGCCGGTTTAGCTGAGATTATGGATGCTGCGAATTATTTAATGGCACATCCTGAAGTTAAACATGGTGCCATTAGATTATTATTTACTCCTGATGAAGAAGTTGGAAGAGGTACTGAACATGTAAATATAAAGAAATTAGGTGCTGAGTTTGGCTATACAATGGATGGAGAAACCCTTGGTCATATTGAAGATGAAACATTTAGTGCAGACAGTGTTAGTGTTATCGTCAAAGGATTTCCAACTCATCCAGGATTTGCAAAAAACAAAATGCAACACGCTATTAAAATTGCAGCTGATATCATTAATAACATTCCAAACGACAAAACACCGGAAACTACTGAAAAGAAAGAACCATTCATTCATCCAGTAGCTATAAATGGTGGTTTAGAAGAAGTTGAAATAAAATTTATTATAAGAGCATTTGACACGCCTACGTTAATTTTATTAGAACAAGAATTAGAAGCCATAACAAAATCTGTTTTATTAAATTATAAGAAATGCTCTTACGAATTTAAAATATCTGAACAGTATAGAAACATGAAAGATGTTTTAGCAACATGTCCTCAGGTAGTAAGTTATGCTATGAATGCTGTTGAACGAACAGGTGTAACCCCTATATTATCAAGCATTAGAGGAGGAACTGATGGCTCGCGATTATCATTTATGGGATTACCTTGTCCAAATATTTATGCAGGCGAACATGCATTTCATAGCAAACAAGAATGGGTTAGTGAAAAAGATATGCAATTAGCTACTCAAACTATTGTTCATTTAGCAATGATTTGGGAAGAGAATAGCTAATAATAATTACAAATTAAAAAGGCTTAATTATTTTCATAATTAAGCCTTTTTAATAAAGTGATGGGTGTATATTAATTTTTAAACATAGATAAGAATTGTCCCAATTTATCTTTTAATTCAGTACGGTCAATAATCTTATCTAAAAAACCATGCTCTAAAACAAACTCAGCCGTTTGAAAACCTTTTGGTAAATCTTTACCGATTGTTTCTTTAACAACGCGAGGGCCTGCAAAACCAATTAAAGCCCCCGGTTCAGAAATATTTAAGTCGCCTAACATAGCGTAGCTTGCAGTTACACCGCCCGTAGTAGGATCAGTACACAGTGAAATATAAGGAATCCCCGCTTTATCCATCAGTGATAATTTTGCGGCCGTTTTAGCCATTTGCATTAAAGAAAATGCAGCTTCCATCATTCGCGCTCCACCAGACTTTGAAATAACTAATAACGGAGTTTTTGTTTTTAAGCAAAAATCAATAGCCTTAGAAATTTTTTCGCCAACTACACTTCCCATCGAACCGCCAATGAAACCAAAATCCATACAACATACAACTAAATCATGTCCATTCACTTTGCCATAACCACTTCTTAATGCGTCTTTCAACTGTGTTTTTTGTATGGTATCGGTTAACCTATCCGTGTATTTTTTTGTATCCGTAAAGTTTAACGGATCTCCACTTACTAAATTTTCGTGCAATTCGGTAAACTGATTGTCATCAAAAATAATCTCAAAATATTCTACGCTTCCGATTCTTTCGTGATGCCCACAATCTAGGCAAACGTGTTTATTACTTTTATGTTCTTTTGCAGTATGTATTTTTTTACATGCTGAACACTTATACCACAAACCTTCTGGAGTTTCTCTCTTTTCAGTAGTAGTAGTAGTAATACCTTCTTTTAATCTTTTGAACCAACCCATTTATTCAATTTTTAGTTTTTACTATAAAATGCTTAACTCTTTATTTTTAAGCAAGTGTTATTGTTTGATCTAAATAAACGTCTTGTATCGTGTTTAATAATTCAACACCTTCTTTCATTGGTTTTTGAAACGCTTTTCTCCCAGAAATTAAACCTTGTCCACCACCGCGTTTATTAATTACTGCTGTAGTAACAGCTTCTGCTAAATCAGAATCGCCTTTACTTTCGCCACCACTATTAATTAAACCGATTTTTCCCATATAACAATTGGCAACTTGGTATCGACATAAATCAATTGGATGATCCGTGGTTAATTCAGAATAAACTTTTGGATGTGTTTTACCATGACCAACAGCTAAATAACCTCCATTTTTATCAGACATTTTTTGTTTGATAATATCAGCTTGAATTGTAACTCCTAAATGGTTAGCTTGTGCAGATAAATCTGCTGCAGTATGGTAATCAACGCCGTCTTTTTTAAAGGCACTATTTCGTGTGTAACACCATAAGATAGTTGCCATTCCTAACTCGTGAGCTCTTTCAAAAGCTTTTGCAACCTCAACAATTTGTCTGTTAGATTCAGACGATCCAAAATAAATGGTTGCACCAACTGCAACAGCGCCCATGTTCCAGGCGTCTTCAACGGTACCAAACATGATTTGATCAAATTTATCTGGATATGAAATAAATTCGTTATGATTTATTTTAACTATAAAAGGGATTTTATGTGCATATTTCCTTGCCACAGAAGCTAAAACTCCATAGGTTGAAGCAACGGCATTGCAACCACCTTCGTGAGCAAGTTTAACAATGTTTTCACTGTCAAAATAAATTGGGTTAGGTGCAAATGAAGCGCCAGCGCTGTGTTCAATACCCTGATCAACAGGGAGAATGCTCATATAACCTGTATTGGCTAATCGCCCATTTCCATATAACTGTTGCAAACTTCTTAACACTTGCGGGCTGCGATTGCTATATGCAAATGTTTGATCAATAAAATTTACACTTGGTGTAATTATATTGTCTTTTGAAATTGTTTTGCAAGTGTGATTTAATAAATGTTCGGCACTTGCTCCTAGTAGATCTGTTATTTTAGACATAAAAATTGTATTTCGATTGGCGAATTTACGAAAAAATACGAAAAATAGCATAAAAAAAACCCCGAAAAAACGAGGTTCCTTTTTAAAAAACGAGATAAATTATTCAGATACTGGGACCATTTTAAATGGAATCCCAATTATTGCTTGATAATCTTCTCCTGCTTCAAGCATATCTTCGTCATCATCTTCGTAATGCCAGTTGATTGTAACATCACTACCAGATTTATGTATAGATTCGAGTTTTTTAAAAATATCTAAAATACATTTAGAAGAACTTGTATTAAAATATTCTAACTGAATATTAACTGTTGTCACTGATTTTGTTGCAACAGAATATTTATCAAGCGCATCAACTAATGGCTTATAAAATTCTATCGAATTCTCTGGAATTGAACGCCCTTTAATATCTAAAACTCCTCCATTGATATCAAATAAGATGGTTGGTGTTTTTGGCGTTCCGTCAATTTCGTATTTTTCCATAGTATGCGGTGATTTTGTTTATATTAATTGTGGTTGTGATACTTTAATTATTAATGTAAAGAAAGAAACTTTATCGTCAATTTCCAAAAAATTATACTCTAATTTTTCGCCTGTTTTTCTAGCTATATCTATCATCCCCAATCCACCTCCTCCTTTAAGCGATGTAACTCCATTATTTAAAATAGTTTTGTAATATTCTTTTAACTCTTCTTTAGTTAGGGAATTAACCTTATCGAGTCTAGCCCGCAATGGCTCAATACTTTTATTGCCCACAAAGTTACCAGTTATAATATCATAACTCAATTCGTTTTTTGCAATCATAAATATGGCACCTTTATTTGCATCATTAAAGTCTAATTTAGTTTCATCAGAATGATGATATAAATTTTGCAAGCACTCTACTAATACGTTATATACCTTTCGCTTCGTTTTTGGTACTTCATTTAAATTGTCCATTTTATACTCCATTATCTGAAGTATAGAAGTTAACAAATCAGCAGTGATATCGCCTTTAAACGAAAGGAGAATATGATTCTTCTCCATTCGATTATATATATTAAAGGCGTCTATCATTAAAATTATTGTAGTTTAAATGATATGGTTTGGCCATTTACTGAAAAAGTTGCATCGTCATCACAATTACCATTTCCAAAATCAACCGTTCGGGTTTTAAATCCTTCTGGAGTTAATTCAAGCACACCTGAACTTAACCATTTACAGTTTGATTTTTTAATTAAGTTACTTGTAATAGTCGTTGTAAAGTTACGACCTTCTCTATTTTTACCTATGGTTCCTCCACCAATTGAGTAAATATCATCTGTTCCATCTAGCTTAGTAGAATAACCAGCAATCTGCTTCACTGTTTTTATCCCTGAATAATCTATTTGCCATGTTCCGTTTGAGCATTGTCCATTAACAACTTCGGTTGATAGTGTAACCGAATCCGAGTAAGTTATTTTTAACTGCCCTGATAATGTTAAAGAATTTATATTAAATCCAATAAGGTCAACAGTTATTATATTGCCATATTTTTTCCAACGTTTCGCTGTTTTAATTATTAGCTTTCCCTTACGATAAACACCATCTGATCCCAAACAACCAGTTGTTCCGTAATCAATTTGAAAAGAAATAGGTCCATTTTGATAAAATCCTGAAGTATTTACAATTGTATCTGTCGCAACATTAGGCGTATTCGTGCCACTAATTGCCCCTAAAATGGTCCAAGTTTCGCAAGTTGCCGATGTCCGCTTTATGCCATTTTCTTTGATTCCTTTTTCACTTACAGTTGGCGGAATTGACATAAACAATTGCTCAGTCATTGCATTATCTACAACGCTTTGTGTTTCATTATCGACTTCTATTTTTTTCTTGCAACCATTAATAATTAATAGGGAAGAAACGACAATTATTGAAGATAAAAATTTTAAATTTTTCATGGTCTAAAATAGTTTTAAAGAGTATTGTAAAATTACTCAAAAAATATATATCTAAAGCAAATAAAATTAAATTTTTAAACCGACGACTAAAACATCATCTACTTGTTCTTGAATCCCTTTCCATTCATTAAACTGATTTTCTAGTTCTTGAGATTGGTGTTGAATATCTAATTTATTAACTTGTTTAAGACTTTGATAAAATCGTTTAGCCATAAACTTTTTTCCTTTTGGACCTCCAAATTGATCCGCGTAACCATCTGTAAACATATAAATAGCATCATTAGGTTGAAGGGTTCTAAGATGCGTAGTAAAAACACGATTTGAATTTAATTGAGATCCTCCAACTGAGTATTTATTACCTTCTATTTTTTCTAATTTATTTTCATTATTTATTATCACTAAACTCCTGAAAGCCCCTGACCACAAACACTCATTTGTTTCAGTATTAATAGCTATTATAGAAACATCCATTCCGTCATTTGTATGGACCTTGTTTTGGCCTTGTTTTAAAGCTGACCGTATACCTTTATGAAGTTCTTGCAAAATGATACCTGGATCAAAAATACCTTTTTCGGAAATAATTTGATTCAATAGATTATGCCCAATCATGCTCATGAACGCTCCTGGAACACCATGCCCTGTGCAATCTACAACGGCCAAAATCTTGTAATTACCTTTTTCTCCAAACCAATAAAAATCCCCACTAACAATATCTTTTGGTTTATAGAAAATAAACAACTTATTAAATTTAGAATAAATTAATTCTTTAGATGGTAATATAGCTTCTTGAATACGTTTTGCATATTCAATACTACTCGTAATGCTTCTGTTTTTTTCTGCAATTTCGTGGGTTCTTATTTTGACTTTTCTCTCAAGGATTTTATTCTCTTTTTTTACGGATCTTGTTCTATAACTTATGAATCCAAAAATAAACGCAATTGAAAAAACCAAAGCTGTAAGGTAAAATAGCGCCGTTCGGTACCATGGCGGAATTACTTTAATTGTTATTTTTTGCGGTGATTCATTCCAAATACCATCACTATTGCAAGCTTTTACCTTAAACGTATATGTTCCTCCAGGTAATTCAGTATATGAATAAAAGCGAACATTTGATGGAGTTGTCCAATTATCATCATATCCTTCGAGCTTAAATTTATATTTTGCTTGTTCACCAGATGCAAAATCAAGGGCCATAAATTCAAGTGAAAAGAAATTTTCTTCATGAGAAAGTTCGATGTAATTTTTATAAATAATATTTGTATCAAAATCAATAACCTTCCCTTGTCTACTAAATTCATATAAATAAGACTTCGGAGCAATACTATTTTCTTTAATTTCAGATGGGTTAAAATAATTTATCCCGGCAACACCTCCAACTAATATCTTTCCATCTTGACATAAATAAGAGGCTCCTTGATTAAATTCATTAGCTTGAATACCATCCTTTGGAGTATAA
>CANLAV010000060.1 GCA_947487905.1 Bacteroidota bacterium
ATGTACCGTTTTAGGATTTTTGCTAATAGCATTCAGTTTAAAATCTCAGCAAAAAGATTTTTTCTACAATGTATTATCACCGTCCTATTCATTTTCTTATTCTAAAATTAGATTAAATGATAGTAGCGAATTTAGATCTATTTCAAATGGCTTTTCGTTAAATTTATTTAGATACGGTTATAGAATAAAAAACTTTGAAGGTTCGGGAGGCGTAGGCCTTCATTATATTTCAACAAAAATTAGTGAAACTCAAACAAATCTTGACATTGCTTTTATGGGCATGGCTCCTGAGCTGCGAGTAAAGTACTACCCATTAACTTTAGAGAAAGGTTTATTTATTGGTGCTGGTGCACAGTTTTTTGTATTGCCGTTAATTAGTTCTCCAAATTTTAAAGTGAATTCTATTCGTCCTGTTTTTATGGCGGGCATGTCTAAAGATTTTGGTTTTACTTTATTTTGTTTACCAACTATGGTCACCGGAAAAATAGGCGATGTTGATATTAAAAAGAATTGGTATTTAGGAATGGAAATAGACATTCCATGGAGTAAATTATTTTAAAATTAGTATTAGCAATATAAAAAGTGGAGCTCAGAACCCACATTAAAAAACGGCCTACTTCGAAAGGTTATTCGGAGGGAGTATTCTGAAAAGCCTTATGAGTAAAATCAAACTAAACCAATTAAAAAATGAAAAAAATAACAAAAAGCATCAGTGCAATTTTTATCGCAATAATTTTTTTAGCGAGTTGTGGTGGATCAGGTAACAAGGAACAACATGATGATAATGGACAAGACACATCGAAGGCTAAAACTCCAGCTAAAGTGAATGTTGACGAAGCAATCACTATAAATAGTTTTGATTTAGCAGAGGCTTTTCGAAAAGACCGTTCAATTGCATGGAAGAAATATGGCAATAAATCATTGTTAATCACTGATATTCTTGTTTATGATGTTTACAATGTTGAATTTTCTAAAAAAGCGACAGCTTTTCCATATAGTCCATCACAAAAAATATGCGGTTTCTATAGTAATGATAGAATGTTCACATATAATGGTGAATTAGTTTCTAATAATGATGTTAATTTTCAATTTAATTTAAGTTTAGCAAGTCCAGAAGAAATGGATAAGGTAGGTATGTTAGATTATGAAGCAGTAGTTGATAATGACTTTAAAAAGACTATCAGTATGTATGCGGTATTAAACGGATGTGATTTTAGTAAAAAAGAGGGTGAAGCGGATAATTTAAAAACGAATTGGTGTCATTTAAATTTTGAAGATTGCGAAATTGTTTCTGATAAGAAAAAATAGGAAAGATTAAAATAGGGCTAGTATTTTATACTTAGCCCTATTTTATAATTATTTTATTGTTTTTACTTATTAAATGTAAATTAAATAGTTTTAAATATTCAATGCTAAGATTATACATTACCTTCATTTGTTTTGCTTTTTCATCGTGTAGTTCAATTTCTGAAACAGATCACAACGTCAACAATTTCATAGCGTCAGATACTGCTCAAGGATTAAATAATGAACATATTGTTCAAAATAAAGAATTGCCAAATCCAAACTCAAAAGTTAAGATTGATTTTATTACCATTGGTAAGTTAGATATCATGAAAACTGACCTTGGTTTTTTTGATTCCAAACAAGCTGAAATAGCATGTAAAAAATTAGGTGATGGTTGGCGATTGCCTAATGAAGCGGAGTTAAATGTGATATATGAACAAAATGAAAAGTTAGGAACATTTAAAACCAATTATTATTTAGGATTAGGATATGAACCTGATGCATACAATGAAAATGAAGATGTAAAGATGTTCCTGAGAATATCTATTATCAACGGTGAAGTGGTGATACTACAAAGTGATCAAGAATTATTTTCTCAATATGGTGTAAGAGCTGTGAGAGATCATAAACCTTAATACTAATACACAAACTCTTTAATCTCATTCGTTACCTCTGCTCCAAAATGTTCATCATAAAAGGATTGTAACTTATGGTTATAAGCTGCCACAACACCTCGGTAACTTTTCATGCGTTTGTAGTCACCCGCATTTCTGCTTACTTTTCTGTAAAGTTTTAACACATCGGCGATATCTGTATACAAACCATCTTCGTTCAGTGTGCTATGACTTGCTGTGCCTGCTTTAATTTGGAAAAAAGGAAATGGTTTGTTGAGTTGTAAAAAATATTTATTTTTCAATACAATACCTGCATCTCTCGCATAACTGCCGTTTTCGGAGGCTTGCTTAGCAAATGATTCAGGAATAATACCCAGCGAAGAATTATAAATGCCATCTTGCTCGGCAATTAAAAAAAATGAGGCATGGCAAACAATAGCAGGATTGATGTTTAGCGTTGAATCAAGAAAAATACCTGTGAGTATGCCTTTACGAATGGTGTCAGAAAAGTCGGAATTGAAAAAATAAACTGGACAAAAATCAAATTCTTTTTTAAAAGCGCTCATCACAATTTTATTTTCCAATTCTGTTTCTTTCTCTAAATTGGTTGCTAAATCAATGTTTCCGACTGCTTTTAATTTTGTAATGGCACGGCTATTTGTTTTTAAACGTACCAACACAGCTCCTTTCTTTAATAAATTAATTTGAGCATAAGCGACCTTATGTCGGAGTTTATTAAAATCTATAAATGCCGTATCGCTTTTATAATCTTTATAGGCTGGTTTTTTTACACCATCAATCTGCGCATACGTTTTTACATTTAATAGAATAAAAAAAAGAAAACAAAGCTTATTTAATTTCAGACCCATTATTGAAATTGGTTTTTGATGCGTTTATAAAACTCAACTCTCCTTTACTATTTGATGCCATTAAAATCATGCCTCGGCTTTCAATACCTTTGATAATTCGAGGAGCTAAATTAACAAGTATACTCACTTGCTGTCCAATGATATCTTCTGGTTTATAATATTCGGCAATACCACTTACAACAGTGCGTTGGTCGATACCTGTGTCAATTTTTAATTTCAATAATTTATCTGTTTTAGGCACGCGCTCAGCTTCTAAAATGGTTCCTGTACGAATATCCATTTTACTAAAATCATCAAAACTTGTTTCTGGTTTACTCGGTTCAATTGTTTCTGTCGCGGTTGCTGAGCCTGTCGCGGTTGCTGAGCCTGTCGAAGCAATAGCTTTTTTACTCTCTGCCAATTTTTGAATTTGCGCTTCCATTTCTGTGTCTTCAATTTTAGCAAACAATAATTCATCTTTGTTGATGGTATGTCCGGCCGCCATGTTAGTTGTTTGTTTAGCTGCATGCCATTTTAAAGTTGGCATATTTAACATGGTAAATAATTTAGCAGATGTAAACGGAAGAAATGGCTCACTCACAATGGCTAAATTGCAAGTGATTTGTAAAGCAATGTTCATAATCGTTTTGACACGTTGCTCATCCGTTTTAATCAATTTCCAAGGCTCTGTTTCGGCTAAATATTTATTACCTAATCTTGCTAAGTTCATCATTTCAGCTAGTGCTTCTCTGAATTTAAAATGTTCAATCGCACTCGAAATTTTATCTGGAAAGGACGCTAATTGTTCTAACACTAATAAATCTTCTTTTGTAAATGTTTCAGCATGTGGTACTGATCCATTGTAAAATTTATGCGTTAACACTAAGGTACGGTTTACAAAATTGCCAAGTATAGCCACTAACTCACTATTATTTTTTGTTTGAAAATCTTTCCACGTAAAATCATTGTCTTTTGTTTCGGGTGCGTTAGAGCAAAGTGTATAACGCAATACATCTTGCTTATCTTTAAAATCAATTAAATATTCGTGCAACCAAACAGCCCAATTGCGTGAGGTAGAAATTTTATCGCCTTCTAAATTTAAAAATTCATTAGCAGGCACATTATCAGCTAAAATAAAATCACCGTGTTCCATGAGCATCGCTGGAAAAATAATGCAATGAAAAACAATGTTATCTTTTCCAATAAAATGAATGAGTCGTGTTTCTTTGTCTTTCCAATATAATTCCCAGTCAGCAGGACGTAACTCTTTTGTTGCGGAAATATATCCTATCGGGGCATCAAACCACACATACAATACTTTTCCTTCCGCATCTTTTACTGGGACAGGAACACCCCAATCCAAATCACGCGTCATGGCCCTTGGTTGTAATCCATCTCCGCTATCTAACCAGCTTTTACATTGCCCGTATACATTCGATTTCCAATCTTTATGTTGATCTAAGTAAGCTTGAATTTTTGGTTGTAGTTTATCTAATGGTAAAAACCAATTTTTAGTTTCTTTTAATACCGGCTTACTCCCACTTAAAGTTGATTTTGCATCTATCAATTCAGTCGCATTCAAGGTTGACCCACATTGTTCACATTGATCGCCATACGCATTTGGATTACTGCATTTAGGGCAAGTACCGGTAATGTAGCGGTCAGCTAAAAACTGCTTAGCTTCTTCATCATAATATTGTTCGGTTATTTCTTCAGTAAAAACACCTTTATCGTATAATACCTTAAAAAAATCAGAAGCCGTTTCATGATGCGTTTTACTTGATGTACGCGAATAAATATCAAACGAAATTCCAAATTCTTTAAAGGAGTCACCCATCATTTTATGGTATTTATCTACAACATCTTGAGGTGAAATGCCTTCTTTTTTTGCTTTAATGGTAATAGGAACACCGTGCTCATCGCTACCGCAGATAAACATAACGTCTTCGCCCTTGCTCCTTTTATACCTTACAAAAATATCGGAAGGTAAATAGCAACCCGCCAAATGCCCAATATGAACTGGCCCGTTGGCATAAGGTAGAGCGGAAGTAACAAGTGTGCGTTTATAAGTTGGAGCAATCATAGATGATAAATAAAAAATAAAGTGTAAAATTGTGTAAAGATAACATTAAACTAAAAAAATATGGCATCAAATACGAAAGAAATTTGGAAACAAATTACAGCTTTAAAAGGAAAAACAATTAAAAATTATGGTATTTCTAATTTTGGCAACATGTGTTCTTATCAAAAATCCTTGCAGGATAAACATGTAATTGCTTTTGCCAATAACAATGGATTTCCTGTCACAACCATACGAATTAATAAGCGTTCAACGGCTTTGTTTCCACACCGCGAAGTAGCGAATTATTTTTTGAAGAGACCAAATGCTAAGTATACATTTGTGTTGCACTTAGATCATGATAAATCAAATAACAACGTGTCTAATTTAAAATGGGCTACGCAAGCTCAACAGTCAGAACATAATAAGCATAATCCAACTGTTAAAGATGCTATTTCTAAACGCGTTCGCACGGGTGCTATGGCTAAAAAATTAACGGATGCAAAAGTATTAAAACTTAAAACAGAGTTATGGAATCCGAAGCGTAAACTCACATTAAAACAATTGGCCGCAAAATACGACATTGCTGAAATGAATTTGTACCGTATTAAGTCAGGTCTATTTTGGTATCACATACAAGCGGAAGGCGAACCTGTTTGGGAGAATTACAAAACGTTTTTAAAAAACACTAAACTTGCGGAGAAACAAGCAAAGCAGGATAAAGCAGTGCTTGATAAAAAAAACAAGCTAAAAGAAAAGAAGAACGATAAAGTAAAGGGTTCGAAAAAGGATAAAAAGAAAGAAGTCAAGCCGACTAAAAAAAACAAAGCAACGGATAAATCAAAGAAGAAAAAGAAAAAATGATCATACCACCTTATTTAAAACAAGGTGATGATGTTATTATAATTGCCACAGCTCGAAAGATCAGTGTGGATGAGTTAAATCCTGTATTGCAAATATTTGAAAGCAAAGGATTAAACGTCCTACTTGGGCCACACCTGTTTGATATTGAAGATCAGTTCGCAGGAACTGATCAGGCTCGACAACACGATTTGCAATGGGCAATAAATCATCCCACCGCAAAAGCCATTGTTATTGCACGTGGCGGTTATGGTTCAGTAAGACTTTTATCTGATTTAGATTTTTCTTCACTCAAAAAATACCCAAAATGGTTAGTGGGTTACAGTGATGTTACGGTCTTACATAATGCTTTTCATAATTACCACATAGCGACCTTGCACGCAACCATGCCACTCAATTTTACAAAAAACGAAGAGGCTACGCAAGGGTTATTTGATGCACTATTCGGAAATTTAATTCAAACAAATACGAATACTATAACAACTTATAATAAAGTTGGAGTAACAACTGCAGAAATAGTAGGCGGTAATTTATCCTTACTGTATTCATTGTCAGGAACGCCATTTGATATTCAAACAGATGGAAAGATTTTATTTATCGAAGATTTAGATGAATATTTATATCATGTAGATAGAATGATGATGCAGTTAAAATTGGCAGGAAAATTAAAAAACTTAGCGGGGTTAATTGTAGGTGGCATGTCTGATATGAAAGATAATCCGATTCCTTTCGGAAAAACGGCTGAAGAAATTATTCATGATGCCACTAAGGAATATGAGTATCCAGTTTGTTTTCAATTTCCTGCTGGACATATTGATAAAAATTTACCCCTATATTTTGGAAAACTTGCCACATTAAATATTCAACCTGAAAGTGTGACACTTACCTATAAATAATGAAAATAAAGGTTTTATCAAATACATTTACCGTTCTTCCAATTCATTTGAGTAACCAATTATTTTTTTGCACATTTACGTTTTAAAACCATCTCTATGAAATCAAAATCGTTTGTAATTCCAATGTTTATTTTTTGTTTCGCATTAGCGTGTACTACTACAAAAAAAACATCAAAAAATAATTCAACAGCTTCTGATGAACCATCCATTAATTTAGATACGGTGAACATCTCTGCCAATGCAAACAAGGAAAGAGAAATCTATCAGGCTACTCCCACAAAATTGAGTGACATTGTGCATACGAAATTATGGGTGAGTTTTGATTGGCAAAAATCACAGCTCATCGGTAAGGCAGAATTGCAAATCAAACCCTATTTTTATTCAACGCGCATGTTGTATTTAAATGCTCGTGGTATGGACATAAAATCTGTGAAGCTAACAGAAAAACAAAGTAAAGAATTGCCCATTAAAAAAGGAGCCAAATCTGCCGTTGTAGAAGAGATTATTACTGAAAAATTAATCACGTATAAATATGAGAATGATTCTATTAAAATAGATTTAGGAAAAGAGTACTCATCTAAAGAAACGTATTATGTTACTATTGAATATATTTCAAAACCTAATGAATTGAAAGCTGGCGGAAGCAATGCCATTACAGATGACAAAGGATTGTACTTTATTAATCCTACTGGCGCTGATGAAGATAAAATGCCTCAAATTTGGACGCAAGGTGAAACACAAAGTAATTCGGCTTGGTTTCCAACCATTGATAATCCAACTGAAAAAATGACCAATGAAATTTACATCACGGTTGATGAAAAGTATACGACTTTATCTAACGGACTTTTAGTCAATATGCAAAAAAATACGGATGGCACAAAAACAGATCATTGGGTAATGGATTTGCCACACGCTCCTTATTTAGTGATGATGGGAATTGGGGAGTTTAAAAAAGTGACTGATGAACCTTGGAATGGGAAAGAAATTAGCTATTACGTTGAAAAAGAATACGAGCAACATGCAAAAGCAATTTTTGGTAAGACAAAAAAAATGATTGAATTTTATTCTAACAAATTAGGAACGCCGTATCCTTGGCAAAAGTATTCGCAAATTGTAGCGCGTGATTATGTGAGTGGTGCTATGGAAAATACAACAGCAACGTTACATGGTGATTTTGTTTGTTATCAAACAACACGTGAAACCATTGATGGAGCAAAAGGAGAAGGAACCATTGCTCATGAATTATTTCATCAGTGGTTTGGTGATTATGCCAGTTGCGAAAGTTGGAGTAATTTAACGCTTAATGAATCATTTGCAACCTACGGCGAATACTTATGGGAAGAGTTTGAAAATGGAAGAGATGCCGCCGATAATCATTCCGCAGAATCACGATTTGGTTATTTTGCCCAAGCGCAACAAAAACAAGTTGATTTAGTTCGTTTTGATTACAATGAGCGCGAAGACATGTTTGATGCCTTTAGTTACAATAAGGGTGGGCAAATCATTCACATGTTAAGAAAATACGTTGGCGACGATGCATTTTTTGCTTCATTAAAATTATACCTTGAGAAGAATAAATTTAAAACTGCCGAAGCGCATGATTTACGTTTGGCATTTGAAGAAGTAACAGGACAAGATTTAAATTGGTTTTTTAATGAATGGTATTTTGCTAAAGGACACCCTGAGTTGGAAGTTAAAAAAACATACGATGCAACTTCGAAAAAATTGACAATTACCGTTAATCAAAATCAAGATTTAACTTTAGCGCCTTTGTATAAATTGCCCGTATTTATTGATATTTATGCTGAAGGTAAAAAAGACAGAAAACAAATTTGGATTGAAGATGCTAAAAACACATTTACGTTCACGGTTGATAAACAACCAGAATTAGTCAATTTTGATGCAGAGAGGCAATTGTTAGCAAAGATAGATTTTGCAAAAACAAAACAAGAATTAGTGTTTCAATATAAGAATGCTCCTTTGTGGGGTGATAGAGATGAGTCTATGTCTTTTTTTAACGAGCATGCGAATGATTCAGACATTCAGTCATTCCTAATGGAAATTGCCATCAATGATCCTTGGAAAAACATCCGAAGCCAAGCGATAACCATTTTGGCAACATTGGCAAAAGAAAAAGAAACCGAATTAAAACCATTATTAGTAAGAATATATCATGAGGATAAAAACACACGAGTAAGAGCACTGGCTTTAAAAACCCTAGCTTTACAATACAAAGGAGATGACTTAAACTCCTTATATGAGCAAGCCTTGAATGAACAATCTTATGCTATTGTATCTGAAGGATTTGATGCCATCGCTAGTTTAAACCCATCACTCGCGATGAAAAAAGCAACAGCTTTAGAAAACGAAGCCTCAAAAGATTTAATGTATTCCATTATGGATTTATATGCTAAACAAGGTACAGATGATAATCATCCCTATTTTATAAAAATAAAGAAACAATTTAGTGGATTTGAATTAATGAGTTTTGGAAATTTATATGGTAAATTTTTAAAACGTTGTACTAAGTCTGAAACCGTTATTGATGGAGCAAAAGTATTAACAAAATTAGCATCAAGTGACAATAAGTATGTGAAGTATGCGGCACAGAAAGTCATAAAAGATAATTTAATGAATGTGTGGCAAGGAAAAGAAGATAAATTAAATGGGCAAATCGACAAATTGAAAAAAGAGAATCAGGATGTGACTACTTTAAATGCAGAGTTAAAAGTGGTACAAGAAACCAAAAAACAAATTGTAGATTTATATAATTCAATAAAGAAATAATAATCCTTTAAATAAATAGCATGTATTTAAAACTTAACAATAAAACTGCAATCATTGCAATCATATCCTTTTATTCATTTATTAGTTTAGGGCAAAACAAATTATTAACGATTCAAGAAGCTGTTTTAAAAGGTAGGACCGCACTTGCACCAAAAAGATTGCAAGGACTGTCTTTTATTAAAAATTCCAATCAATTTTCCTATTTAGATAATAATAGCATTAAAGTTGGTGATAATAAAACAGGGAAAACGAAAACGCTTTTATCATTAAAAGAATTAAATGCACAGTTAAAAATAGTTTCTAAAGACACGTTATCAGCTTTTACAGCTATTAGCTGGAAGAACAACAATCAGTTTTATTTTTCAAATAAAAAAGGTGAGTTATTTTATACCGTAGACAAAAAAACAATTTCTGAAAGTGATAGAAAAACAGAACCTAGTGAATTAGAATCATATGAAAAGGAATCTATAACAGGTGCTTATACGTATTGCAAGGACTACAATTTGTTTGTTTCAAAAAATGGAAAGGAATCACAAGTAACAACAGATGGCTCTGTAAACATTGTATATACTGGTAAAAACGTTCATCAAAATGAATTTGGTATTACCAAAGGAACCTTTTGGAGTCCTAAAGGAAATTACCTTGCTTTTTATAGAATGGATCAAACGGATGTAACGGACTATCCAATTATCGATTGGACAACTCATCCAGCAAAAAACAAAAACATAAAGTATCCAATGGCTGGAAATCAAAGTCATTACGTTACATTAGGAATTTATAATGTCAATACAAATTCAACGGTTTATATAAAAACCGGGAATGAAAAAGAACAATACTTAACCAATGTTTCTTGGAGTCCCGATGAAAAACACATTTATATAGCGATTTTAAATCGCGCGCAAAATCACATGATGTTAAACGAATACGATGTTGTAACAGGAAATTTTGTACACACCTTGTTTGAAGAAAAAAATGAAAAGTATGTAGAGCCTTTGCATCCTATGTTGTTTTTAAAAAACAATGCCAATCAATTTATTTGGCAAAGTAGAAAAGATGGATACACTCATTTTTATTTATATCAAATCAATGGAGCATTAGTGAAGCAACTCACAAAGGGGAAATGGGAAGTGAAACAAGAAAATGGTTTTGACGAAAAAGGAGACCGTTTGTTTTTTCATGCTAATGAACAAAGTCCTATCAATCAAGATTTTTACAGCGTGAATATCAAAACAGCTGAAATTAAAAGAATAACCTATGGTGATGGATTTCATACTTGTTCGTTAGATGAAAAGGGCAATTATTTTATCGATAATTTTACAAATGTAAACACACCTCGTGAATACAATATCATTCATACAGCAACTAAAAAAGCTAAGAATATTTTCAAAGCTGAGAATCCAGTGAAAGATTATAAATTAGGAACATGGAATCTATTCACGATAAAAAATAATGAAGGGACGGATTTATATGCACGCATGGTTAAACCAGTAGATTTTGATTCTACAAAAAAGTATCCTGTGATTGTTTATTTGTATAATGGACCGCATTCGCAATTGGTTACCAATACATGGATGGCAGGAGGTGAGCTTTGGTATCAATACATGGCGCAAAAAGGATTTATTGTATTTACATTAGATGGAAGAGGAACAGATAACCGAGGCGCAGATTTTTCGCAAGCCACACATCGTCAATTAGGAACCAAAGAAATGGAAGATCAAATAAAGGGAGTGGATTATTTAAAAAGTTTATCCTTTGTTGATGCAAATAGAATTGGAGTACACGGTTGGAGTTTTGGTGGATTTATGACAACATCATTGATGACGCGCACACCTGGTGTTTTTAAAGTTGGTGTCGCAGGCGGACCAGTCATTGATTGGAGTTACTATGAAATCATGTATACCGAACGCTATATGGATTCGCCACAAGAAAACAAAGATGGATATGAAAAAAATAATGTATTAAATTATGTCGATAAATTAAAAGGTAAATTATTAATGATTCATGGTGCTCAAGATCCTGTGGTTGTTTTGCAACATAGCGTTCTTTACCAAAAAAAGGCTGTGGATAAAGGGATTCAATTAGATTATTATTTATATCCAGGACATGAACATAATGTCTTAGGAAAAGATAGGGCACATCTTATGGAAAAAATTACCAATTATTTTATTGATAATTTATAAGTTAGTATTAAGATGATTTAGATCATGCTCATTTATAAGAATAATAAATACATTTAAACTATTACATTTATTATAGAAAAATAAATTAGAATGAGCTATCCGTACCAAATAAAAACCATGGAATCCTATCAACAGGATTATAAGCAAAGTCTTGAAAAACCTGAAGAATTTTGGGGAAACATTGCAGAAACATTTACTTGGAAAAAAAAGTGGGATAAGGTTTTAGAATGGAATTTTAAAGAGCCAACTATCAAATGGTTTAAAGGTGGAAAGTTAAATATCACCGAGAATTGTTTAGATAGACATTTAGAAAAAAATGCCAACACGCCAGCTATTATATGGGAATCAAATAATCCCGATGAACATCATCGTGTAGTGACTTATAAAGAACTTCATTTTAAAGTAATCCAATTTGCAAATGTGTTGAAAAACAATGGTGTAAAAAAAGGAGATTGTGTATGTATTTATATGGGTATGATTCCTGAACTCGCTATTGCTACCTTAGCTTGTGCACGAATTGGTGCTATTCACTCTGTTATTTTTGGTGGCTTTTCTGCACAAGCCATTGCTGATCGATTAGAAGATGCGCAATCAGAATTTATTATTACATGCGATGGTGCTTACCGAGGTGCGAAAGACATTCCTTTAAAGAGTGTGATTGATGATGCTTTAGTTGGAAATCATACTATCAAAAAAGTAATCGTATGCACACGAACGCGCACACCAGTGAGTATGATGAAAGGCCGTGACGTGTGGTGGGAAGATGAAATTAAAAAAATAGAAACTCTTGGTAATCCTGATTGTCATGCAGAGGAAATGGATGCCGAAGATGTTTTATTTATTTTATATACATCTGGTTCAACAGGAAAACCAAAAGGCGTTGTTCACACAACAGCTGGTTATATGGTATGGACAAATTATACCTTTGTTAATGTGTTTCAATATCAACAAGGACAAGTACATTTTTGTACAGCAGATATTGGTTGGATTACTGGACATAGTTATATTATTTATGGTCCGTTGAGTGCTGGAGGTACAACTGTATTATTTGAAGGAGTGCCTACTTGGCCAGATGCTGGTCGTTTTTGGGAGGTAGTAGATAAACATAAAGTAAATATTTTATATACTGCACCAACAGCTATCAGAAGCTTGATGGGTTTTGGTTTAGATTACATTGATGGAAAAGATTTAAGTTCCTTAAAAGTATTGGGTTCTGTTGGCGAACCTATTAATGAAGAAGCATGGCATTGGTATGACAAAAATATTGGAAAAGGAAATTGTCCGATTGTGGATACGTGGTGGCAAACTGAAACAGGAGGAATGATGATTTCAAATATAGCTGGTGTAACACCAAGCAAGCCTTCATTCGCCACACTGCCATTGCCTGGTGTTCAACCCTGTTTAGTTGATGAACAAGGAAATGAAATTGAGGGAAATAATGTCAGTGGAAATTTATGCATTAAGTTTCCATGGCCAGGAA
>CANLAV010000061.1 GCA_947487905.1 Bacteroidota bacterium
GTAATTCAGGAGCAAATTTTTTATCATTTATACTGTGTAAATTATATTTATCTGGAAGTGGGTTTGAATTATAAGCATTGATTACCATATCTTTGCTTTTACCTAAATCGTTATCTTCAATTAAAATTGTAGATAAGGAACTCCTTCTGTATAAAGCTTTTTGAGTTGTTTGAGCATTTACAGTAGCACTTAATGATACCAGTGCACTGCACACAATTAGTAATTTTTTTTTCATTTTGGTTTAGTTTTAGATTTTATATTTTTTTCGTTGTTTTAATTTTATGTTACAAATAAAAACACTGCCACTGAAATGAGGTTGCAGTGTGTGTTTTATTTTTAATGTTGCCAGTCAAAATTTAAATCACCATTGGTTTCGTATACATAAGATTGTTTTATGGCACTCCATTTTACAGGTGTATTTAATTCATTTTTCATAAAACGGATGTAATGGTAAACTGTTCGTTCACTCACGCCAATGCGCTCTGACAAGGCTTTTGGTGTGCCTGTTCTGTGCGTTTTAATGAGGTCGTGTATGGCCATTATTTTTTTTATATCCATCTGTAATAATAAATTAGTTGCTCTAAGTTGACCTAGCAACCATTCATAAAACGATTGAAAATTAAAATTGTACTAACTGCCCAATTATTTTTTTATTTTTGCGCAACGTGATGATTACGAAAAATAAAATAGATGAATATAATTTAGGAATGAATTATATAAAAGGGGATGATGAATCATTAGGAGAGCTCTACAAGATGTATTATTCATCGGTCATCATGATAGCTTATAAATACACTCAAAACACTGAAAAAAGTAAAGACTTAATTGGTTTTGTGTTTGAAAAAATGCTCACTTTTAACCATTCTAAACGAGAAACTATTTTTTTACATCCTACCAAAGGCTTATATCCATTACTGATTAGCATCATTAAAAACAAAGCTTTAGACGACATTAAACAACATATAGTTCGTGAAGAAATAAAAAAACAAATGGTATCTTTAACTGATGCCAATAGTACAAATTCTATTTTCAATCGTTTTGAAGAAGACGCGATTAAACAATTGCTCTACAATTTACCAAATCGGGAAAAAGAAATTTTACAATTGCATTTACAAGGATTTAAAAATGAAGAGATTGCGAATCAACTTCAAATAAGTTACAATACGGTTCGCAACACGTTGCATAGTGCCAAACAACGGGTGAAAAAATTATGGCAATTATTTATGTAATGACAGAAGAAAAAAAATATAGTTATAACGAAGTGCTTCATGGTTTATTAAATCAGGAGTCATTCTTTATTAATTACATTCAATCCAATCAATTTGAAGAGGACGATTTGATGGGTCTAAAATTATTTTTAGAAAACACGAACTACGATTTAGATGCTTTACAGGTATTTATATCGGAAGCACCATTAAAAATAAAAACTCATAAATCTAAATCCTATTTTATGTGTTATAAAATAGCCGCATCTCTTATAGTATTAATAGGGATTAGCTACTTCATATATACCAATTCAAATAAAACAAATTCTTTAGAGTCATTTATGATTGAAGATGCTGGTTTTAAAGTTTGCATGAGTGCAACAAGTTCACATGTTGATTTGCTAAACGGCATGAATTACTATAGGCATAAAAATTACGGAGAAGCGCTTCCTTATTTTTCAAAATTAGCGAATAATGATACGGCACTTTATTTTAGTGGAATTAGTTATATGCAGTTAAATCAATTGTCTGATGCCGAATTATTATTTAATAAAATTCCAAGTGAATCTATTTACAAAAATAAATCCTTATATTACTTATCCTTATGTTATGTATTTAATCATAAAGAAAAAGAAGGCCTTAGTTTATTACATGAGACAAGCTTCAAAGATTCTGTATTTGTGACAAGAAAAAATAAACTACTAAATGCTTTCGATCAGCATTAATTATTAGAGCATTGTTATAATGGTAAAAAAAACAATACTATTTGTTTTCGTTTTAATTTTATTTTGGCACCCTAGTTTTGCTCAAACATTACCACTAGACTTATTTTGGCAAGGAAAAACAGAGCAAGCATTACAGTCGTCAAAAAAAATAATGCTCAAAAAAACTGATTATTCGAAACAAGAATTAGTCAGTTGTTATGATTTTTTAGCTGTATATTACTTAGATCAAGGGCATTATGAGGCGAGCTTAAAATTTACTAATCTACAATTTAGCATCCAACATCAAACAGCATTTGATAGTGCTTTTTTTTATGCACGCACTGCCAACTATTACCATTGCTATATTAATCCAGATTCAGCTTATTATTTTTGTGCAAAAGCAAAACTAAGTTTTAAACGCGTTACTTTAAATATTATTGATTCAAACTCAATCGCACGGTATTATGGTTTTTTAGGAAACGCTTTAAGAAATACCTCATTCCGAAATGAAACCATTTTAGATTCAGCTATTTTATTTAGTAAAATACATTTCACAAAAGCCATAAATCATAGAAAATATGCTACTTTTTTAATTGATGAATTAACAGGTTATGCAATCAGGAAAGGTGATAAAAAAAAATTTATTCATAATTCCATTCGTTGCATTGAGCATTTAAAAAAAGCTGAATACTTTGCAAACCAAATTTTCCCAAATCAAAAAAGTGACTTACACAGTAGAATATATGATATATGGTCTTTAGCAGAACGCATAAATGGTAACTTCTCACTCAGTCACGAATTAACGCAAAAGGCAAGGTCATCGTTAATTGATCATAAAACCGTTTTTAATTTTTTTGAATATGCCGCTAGCTTAAATGCAGACGCTTCCAATAAATTAAGTCAGTATAGAGATAAAAAAAATAATATTAATTTAGTGCATGACGCTGAAACCTTATTAAATAATTCTTTGCCCTATTGGGAAAGTTTTTTACACGAAGAACTTCGTTTTTCTAAAAAAAACTTTGATGATCGCTACAACTTAAATCCCTATGTTAAATTAACCACAGTATATTATGAGTTATACAAAGTGAATAAAAACATAGAATATATTTACAAGATACAAGGCTTAAGCGAACTAACGAAACATACAGATATCACAAGTGATAAAGGTCTTTTCTTCAATCAATCACTTAATAAAAAAACGGTTGTTAAGCTCCAAGCCTTAAGCAAAAAAAACAAGTTTGCTATCATTAATTACGTAGCATCTACAAGTCCAAATAATTTAATGGCGATTGTCTCATTACCTGATACGACGTTATTGTTGTCGTGCTCGGAAAATGAGTTTATAAGAAATGAATCTTTCGGAATTTATGTAACTGATATTTTTACTGATCCAATAAAAACACATACAGCAAAAAAAACATTAAGTGCTGCATACAATCTATGTTTTAAAAATATAGATGTTGTATTACAAAAAAAAGGAATTAAAACCGTTCATATTATCACTCATGGTTTAATAAACGGTATTAACTTTGATCTCGCTTTAACCGATACATCTTCAAGTAACGCATTTATAGAATCGAACTTATTAAACAAATACAACTTCCTTTATCATTCTAACGCAAGTGAATTATGTCAATATAAAAATGAAACCCCAGTTTATTCTAGTATAGAAGTTATAGCTCCTGACTATAAAAAAACAAGTTACCCTGAAATTATTTTCGGAAAAACACTGCTCGAAAAAATAAAATCGCTTTTTAATGTTATTGTATATCCCGATAATAATGATGAATCATTTTTTAAAAGAAATCGTTTGATTCAGTTTATTGGACACATTAAATCACACGAATTTTCAAATCAACAGTATTTGGTTTTGAGTGATGGTACTGACATCAAAAGTGACGCTATTTTAAACTACGATTTAACGGGCAGTTCCTATTTATTAAATGGCTGTGCTAGTAATATCGGCAAACATGAAATGAATAATAAAGTTAATAATTTACCAAATTATTTGATGAATCAACATGCAACGGCTGTCATCAGCACATTATGGCCAATTGACGATAAAGAAAATGCTGAATTTTTAGAAAAATTTTATACTTATTTGTCAGAAGGCATAGCATCATCAGAAGCTTTAAGACAAACGAAATTATATTTTGCTAAACATAATTACCCACCGTCTATGTGGGGAGCTTATCTGTATTACGGTAACGATTTTTACTTACACAAAAAAGAAACAAAGTATTTTTACCTATACATTACTATCGGTTTAATTTTAATGGTTGGAATGATTTTTATTTATTATAAAAAAATTAAAACTCAGCGATAATAGTTTGCGAGCCAATAACCACATCACCAATTTTCACTTTTAATTTAGCGTCGAGTGGTAAATATAAATCAACGCGAGAACCGAATTTAATAAATCCCATTTCTCCACACTGTGTTGCTGCATCACCTTCTTTGCTATACATCACAATACGGCGGGCTAAAGCGCCTGCCACTTGTCTAAATAAAATAGAAATTCCATTTTCGTGTTTTACAACTACTGATGTGCGTTCGTTTTCTGTACTCGCTTTTGGTAAAGACGCTACTAAAAATTTGCCGGCATGATATTTTGCGTACGTTACAATCCCTGCAATAGGATAACGGTTGACATGCACATTAATAGGCGACATAAATATGGACACTTGAATGCGCTTATCTTTAAAATATTCGTCTTCATTTGTTTCTTCGATCACTACCACTTTGCCATCAGCAGGAGCCACAATAGCGTTTATATTAATGGTATGGATACGAGTTGGATGTCTGAAAAATTGAACTACTGTAATTAATAAAAATCCAGAGAGAATATACGCAAACCAAATGGCAACAGAAGATTCAGGAAAAATGAGTTTAGCAATACTAATCATGATAGTGCTAAATAAAATAGTAATTAATAATGTAGGATAACCTTCTTTGTGAAATTTCATATATCTAAATTAGTGTGATCAAATTTTAAGTCGTAAAAATACACTTATTTTACTTTTAGCCAATACGTTGTTCGGCCTAATAATGAAAAACCAATGTAGCCTCTCACATTTAAATTCCCTTTTTCATCCATCGTAGCTTTACAGCTGTATGTTTTACCATTATTAGGATCATAAATAGTGCCGCTATGCCAAGTATTATTTTCAAACATAAAATCCTTTAAAATTTCCTTGCCGCGCAAAGATTTTTTTCGTTCCAACTCATCAGGATTATTTAAATCAAGATTAGCGTTGGGACGAATCCAAATTAACTTACCGTAATATTTTGCGTTTCTTTTTGTAACCTCTACAATGCCCTCATTATTTGCTGTAAAATATTTTCCTAAAATAGCATCAGCTTGTGTTGTTTGAGAAAAACACATTTGACTTACAAATAGAATTAAGACTAAAAGGCATCTTTTTATTTTCATTTTTCTGGACTTTTACTTTTATAAAACTAATTTATAATTAATTTTCGAAATAAATGTTTGTTGTTTTCAGTGTAAATATGAAGGCTATAAACACCAGTCTCTAAACTAGTTGGGATATTCACTTCAGAATTATTTGATTCGACAAATAGAACTTCTTGCCCTAAAAAATTATACATTTTTACGAATTTTAATTTTGTGTCTTTTAATGTAATTGTGAAGTTGTTTGTAGCTGGATTTGGAAATACTAAAACAGTTTCATCTTTTTCAAAATCATGGATACTTACTACATCCGAAGCTTTCCAAGTTTCGTTAAACCTTGCAGTTGCTGAAACACCAGTGGTTATGTAAAAAGAATTGTTCCCAACAAATGCCATGCACCCTTTTCGCGAAATACTTGTAAATGAATTCAATACTAAAGTAGAAAAATTAGTTAGATCTATCTTTTCGAAACTGTTGTCTATAAATCCTAAACTATCTGCTCCTGCAAATAAATAACCAAAATTTCCGATTTGGGCGTAACCAGTATATGCTCTTCCATTGTGAGAATAGCCTAAAACAGGACTCCACGTATTAGTAATTGGTATATATTCATAAAATAGTTTATGGTATTGATCTAAATTATTTTTGCCAAGTCCAACGTACCCTTTGCTATTATTAGTGAACGCTACTCCTCGCCAAGTGCCGTTAACTGGTAGATTTGTTAGTTGAGTCCAACTATTTGTAGTGGGATTATACATCCATGTTTCAGGAATTGCATTTTGTGTTGCTGTTCTTCCTCCAACCATGTATACTATATTATTTATGACGAATGCAACAGAACCAGATCGTCCAATCGATGGCATTGCTAATTTTTGCAGCCAAGTATTAGTGGTTGGATTATATTCCCATAAATCATTTAAAAAACTGCCCGTATCATTCACTCCTCCAAAAACGTATCCCTTTCCTAAGATTGAAAAACCAACAGCATATTGTCTGGAAGCAATTAAAGGCAATGGTGCTATTACTCCCCAAGTTTCGGTTGTTAAGTCAAATACAAAAAAATCATTCGCACAGGTCCATCCCACTTTTAATCCGGTTCCGCCATACACTTTATTTCCAATAGTAAATGTGGCACCATCATCTCTTGCTATTCCGGGAAAATCCTGAAGTTTATTCCAGCTTTGTCCAAAAGAAATTCCGAACATAAACAATAAGGATACAATGAGGTTTTTAGAATTCATTTTTTGTTTTTTCTACAACGAAATTTACTGAAAAAAATTGTCATGCTTTTTTTTATTATTCTACAGATTAGATATTGATATTATCAGGTTATAGAAACGCATCTAAAATTGAACGATTAGTTGGACAATATCGCATAGAAATCTTTAGAATTTATTGCTATTAATCATTTAATTGGTTTCCATTTATACAACCAATCTCAGTTTGTTTCATGACACGAAAACTTATTCAAGTTTCTCATTACCAGCACTTAAGAACAAAAAAAGTAATAAAATATTTTTTTGTATATTTGCGAACTAATTAAACAAAACGCATATGATATATCTTGACTTTGAAAAACCAATTCAGGAGCTTGAAGAAGAATTAGAAAAGCTAAAAGCCGTTGCAGAAAAAAGCAAGGTTAACATGAGTAAATCTATTTCTGAACTTGAAGCAAAAATTCATTCGAAACGAATAGAGATTTTCTCAAATCTTACTCCTTGGCAACGCGTTCAAATTAGCCGTCATCCAGAAAGACCTTATACATTAGCATATATTGATTATGTGACTAGTGGTTCGTTTATTGAATTGCATGGCGACAGAACAGTGGGTGATGATAAAGCGATGGTTGGTGGATTTGGTGATGTTGATGGACAAACCGTTATGTTTATTGGCCAACAAAAAGGAGTCAATACAAAAATGCGTCAAATACGTCGATTTGGAATGGCCAATCCTGAAGGTTATCGTAAAGCATTACGCTTAATGAAAATGGCAGAAAAGTTTAACAAACCCATTGTTACATTTATTGATACACCGGGCGCATATCCAGGATTAGAAGCTGAAGAGCGAGGACAAGGAGAAGCAATTGCGCGCAATTTATTAGAAATGGCACAATTAAAAGTGCCTGTGATCTGCATCATTATTGGAGAAGGTGCTAGTGGTGGTGCGTTAGGTATTGGCATTGGCGATAAAGTGATTATGCTTGAAAATACTTGGTACTCTGTTATTTCTCCCGAATCCTGTTCGTCTATTTTATGGAGAAGTTGGAATTTTAAAGAAACAGCAGCTGCCGCACTAAAATTAACCTCTGACGATATGATGGGCAATGGATTAATTGATGGTATCATCAAAGAGCCCTTAGGAGGCGCTCATAACGATCAAAAAGGAACATTTGAAACGGTTAAACAAGAAATATTAAAACATCTAGCCAATTTAAAACAACAAACTCCTGAACAACGCATTGATTCTCGCATTGAGAAATTCAGTTCTATGGGCGTCGTTCATGATTTAGAAACGATCAAAGAATAATTAACAACATACATTTTCAACTAAACTAGAATAGATATGGCAGATACAGGCGACATCAACATCGGATCCATTATAAGATTTAATAATGAATTGATGCAAATAACAGATTGGCAACATCGTACACCAGGCAATTTACGTGCGTTTTACCAAGCTAAAATGCGAAATTTAATAAACGGAAAACAAATTGAAAACCGCTTCAGAAGTGGAGAAGGTGTTGACATTGTTAGAGTTGATTTTAGACAAATGCAATACATTTATCAAGAAGGTGATTTTGCAGTTGTGATGGATAAAGAAACCTTTGAACAACTATACGTTCCAGTTATTTTATTTGGAGATAGTTTCCAATTTTTAAAAGAAGAAATGGAAGTTAAAATAAGTATGGAAGGTGATACAGTTATTTTAGCGGAAGCGCCAACATTTGTTGTTTGTGAAATTACTTATGCTGAACCAGGCATAAAAGGTGATACGGCAACTAACACATTAAAGCCTGCTACTCTTGATACAGGAGCAACAGTAAGTGTGCCTTTATTTTGTAATGAAGGAGACTTTGTAAAAGTAGATACGCGCACTGCTACTTATGTAGAGCGTGTAAAAAAATAATATTTTAAACAACAATAAAACCTTCAAGGTTAAACCTTGAAGGTTTTTTTATGCTATGGAATTTTTAGAAAAGAATTTAGCTGATTATTGCGAAAACCATACTTCGCCTGAATCTGAATTGCTTTCAAAATTAAATAGAGATACGCACGTCAAAGTTGTATCTTCAAGAATGTTGAGTGGGCATTTACAAGGGCGTGTGTTAAGTTTTATTTCTAAGTTACAAAAACCAACATTTATTGTTGAAGTTGGCACTTACACTGGCTATTCAGCCTTATGTCTTGCTGAAGGTTTATCAGAAAATGGTAAATTATTAAGCATTGATGTGAATGAAGAAACCAGCTATTATGCCCAATCATTTATAAATCAATCGATTTATAAAAACAATATTGAATTAATTGTAGCAGATGCCAAAACTATTATTCCAACCATATCCGAACCAATTGATTTAGTATTTATCGATGCAGATAAAAAAAATTACTTATCATATTATCATTTACTAATTGAAAAACTAAGCACTGGCGGCTTAATCATTGCTGATAATGTCCTTTGGAGTGGCAAAATAACTATGCCAGTAAGTGATATGGATAGAGAAACATTAGCCTTACACGAGTTTAACAACTTTATACAACATGATGCTCGCGTGGAAAATATGTTGTTACCCATTCGCGATGGTTTAATGGTTATTCGAAAAAAATAGTTTTTTATTAAAACTCATTAACAAAACACCGAGTTATTTTAGTATTTCTGTATCTTTGAATTCTAATTTATTATTAGCAAAAATACTATGGCAACTATTAAATACTCTGAACAAATTGCAGATGTTGAAGCAGCAAAAAATTTGGGCTTATTGCCTGAAGAATTTGAAAAAATAAAACAAATTTTAGGTCGTACACCTAACTTTACAGAAGTATCAATTTTTTCGGTGATGTGGAGTGAACATTGCTCATACAAAAACTCCATTACTTGGTTAAAAACATTGCCTAAAGATGGTCCGCATATGTTGGCTAAGGCAGGTGAAGAAAATGCAGGCTTAGTTGATATTGGTGATGGCTTAGGCTGTTGCTTTAAAATAGAATCCCATAATCACCCTAGTGCTATTGAGCCTTATCAAGGAGCAGCAACAGGTGTTGGAGGAATTAATAGAGATATTTTTACGATGGGCGCTCGCCCGATTGCACAATTAAATTCATTGCGTTTTGGAGATATTCATTCTGCAAAAACACAATGGATTATGAAAGGTGTTGTAAAAGGAATTGGAGATTATGGAAATGCATTCGGTATTCCTACCGTTGGCGGTGAAGTATTTTTTGATGAATGCTACAATGTTAATCCACTCGTAAATGCCATGAGTGTTGGCATTGTAAAAGAAGGAGAAACGGTAAGTGCAACTTCTTATGGCGTTGGAAATCCAGTATTTATTGTTGGTTCGGCCACAGGAAAAGATGGTATTGCCGGAGCTGCCTTTGCCAGTAAAGATTTAACAGAAGACTCGGCGAAAGATTTACCATCTGTTCAAGTTGGTGATCCATTTCAAGAAAAATTATTATTAGAAGCAACTTTAGAAGTAATAAAAACAGGTGCTGTCATCGGCATGCAAGACATGGGTGCTGCGGGTATTACCTGCTCAACCTCTGAAATGAGTGCGAAGGGAGAACACGGTATGAATATTTGGTTAGATAAAGTTCCGACTCGCCAAGCAAACATGCATCCATTTGAGATTTTATTATCAGAATCTCAAGAACGTATGTTAGTGGTGGTTGAAAAAGGAAAAGAATCATTAGTGCAAGCCGTGTTTGATAAATGGGATTTAAACTGCGCTCAAATTGGAGAAGTAACAGCGGGTGGAAATATTAAATACTTTATGCACGATGAATTAGTTGCCAATGTGCCAGCTCATGATTTAGTGTTAGGTGGTGGAGCACCAGTATACACAAGAGAATACAAAGAACCAGCTTATTATGCTGAGTCTAAAAAATTCGATATAGCATCAGTAACTGAACCGAGCGACTTGAAACCCATCATGGAATTTTTAGCAAAGCTACCGAACTTAGCTAGTAAGCGTTGGGTATATAACCAGTATGACAGTATGGTTGGCGGCATTAATATGAGTACTAACGCACCAAGTGATGCAGCTATCGTTAATATTAAAGGCACTAAAAAAGCATTAGCCATGACGGTTGATTGTAATGCTCGTTATGTAAACGCTGACCCTGAAGTTGGTTGCGCTATTGCTGTCAGTGAAGCTGCTAGAAATATTGTATGCAGTGGTGGGGCTCCAAGCGCTGTTACTAATTGTTTAAATTTTGGAAACCCTTATAACCCTGAAGTGTATTGGCAATTTGTTGGCGCCATAAAAGGCATGAGCGCAGCTTGTTTAAAATTTGGAACACCAGTAACAGGAGGAAATGTGAGTTTCTATAATCAATCAAGTTACGAAGGTCCCGTATTTCCAACACCTACAATTGGTATGATTGGTGTTTTAGCTGATAAATCATTGCAAACAACTTTAAACTTTAAAAACGAAGGCGACGTTATTTATTTACTGGGTGAAAGTAAAAATGACATATCATCGTCAGAATACGTTTACAGTTTTCATAAACTAAAAAACACACCTGCTCCTTATTTTAATTTAGATGCTGAGCATAAGCTTCAAACCGTTATATCCTCTTTAATTTCATCTACATTAATTAAATCAGCGCATGATGTAAGTGATGGCGGATTATTTATGAACTTATTAGAAAGTGGTATGGTAAACAATTTAGGGTTTGAAATTACGTGTGACTCTAGCATTCGAAAAGATGCATTCTTATTTGGTGAAGCTCAAAGTAGAGCGGTTGTAACCGTTTCAAACACGATTGACTTGGAAACTGAATTAAAAAAATTAACTATTCCTTATGTAAAACTTGGTGTAGTAAAAGGAAATGCCGTGGTAATTGATAACACACATTATGGTTTGATAAGTGAGTTCAAACATTCTTTTGATACAAGCATTGAAACTATTTTAAATTAAATTTGCTCTAATTTATTTTTTAAAAGCTCGTCAATTTAATTGGCGAGCTTTTTTTGTAAAAACATTAATTTAAAATAGTATGGTATAAAATATATAACATTCAAATTGTGATTGTATTATTTTTATTTATAATTTAGATTTAAAACCAATTAAAAAAACAAATTATGAAAACAAAAATTACGCTCTTAATGATGTCCGCAATATTGTTTACTACTATTGTCAAGGCTCAATTTACTGGCTATTCATATGCTAAGTCCATTACAGTCACAAACACTTCGTCTGTGTCTGCTATTAATTATCAACTACGTTTAACAGTTAATACGCAATCATTAATTGCAGCATCACAAATGCAAGTTAGTGGCAACGACATTCGATTTGGAAAAAAATGCAGTGCAAGTGCTACCTATAATTACTGGATTGAATCTGGCATCAATACAGCTACAACTGTTATTTGGGTAAAAGTAGATACCATACTTGCTGGTTCAAGTAAAACATTTTTCATGTATCATGGAAATCCAACCGCCGTTTCAACATCTTCAATACCAAGCGTTTTTATTAATGCGGGTTCAGCAACGGATAGTGTGGCTGTTGGCGGTCCTGGTGGCTCAGCAGGAAGTCAAAGAGGATTTAAATTTTCTCCAAACGTCGACATACTTGTTACGAGTTTGGGTAAAAGAGAGCCTATAGGTTCAGTACGATATGTTACATTATTTGATAATTCATCAACAGCCATTCTTGCTCAACAACAAGTAAGCGGCCCATTAGGATCGTATAGTTATACCACACTGCCTAATCCCATTTGGTTATCTCAAGGATCTCAATACATTATTCAGCTTTATCAAGGAGTTGGAGATACTTATTATTTTGGATCGTCGACACAAATTGATAGTCGCTTAACGTTATATGACATGAGATACTGTAATACTTGTACACAAAATACCTTTCCTACAAGTTCGCTAACTGGCATGCATTATGGAAATGCAGACTTTCTATTTTATTACAAAAACACCATAACTCCTACTCCAAGCTATACCATAAATGCAGTTGCATTACCTACTGTCACAGCAACGTCAAGCAACAGTTTAATTTGTGTTGGCACTACAGTTACTTTAACGGCAACAGGAGCAGCCACGTATAGTTGGAGTAGCGGCACTTTAGGGTCAGTTACATTAGTAACTCCAACCATAACTACAACATATACAGTAATAGGAACAAATACTACAAATTGCTCAAGTAATGCAACCATAACTCAAAGTGTAAGTATTTGCACATCGCTAAATTCGTTATTACAAAATGATTTGAATTACAGCATATATCCAAATCCAACGAGTGGCATTATAAACATAGATTTAGAAAATATAAATAACAGACTAATTAAAATCGAATTATTAAATGCAATAGGTCAAGTCATAATGACTGAAACTTATGAGTCAAATAGATTTACTTTTAATCTACACAATTATCCTGCAGGCATTTATTTTATAAAAATAATAGAACAAAACAAAGTCATTGCA
>CANLAV010000062.1 GCA_947487905.1 Bacteroidota bacterium
CGAAGCAAGCAATCAGAATATAAATCTGAATTTGGCAGTTCTCTTTGATCATGCTTATTAATGTAATAAGGACTCTTGTGTAAGCTTAAATAATGAAACACAGCGTTTATGTTAGATTTTTTAAAATGACTAATTAAATCTGTTCTATCTTCTAAGTTAAGACATTGAATGTAAAACATATGTGCATTATTTGTTGCATATTCAGGAACAACGGGTAATTTAATAAATTTTTTATTTTCAAGTTCTTTTAATCCCTCATAATAGCTTGACCAAATCTCTTTTCGTTTACTCTGAATATTTTCTAGATTTTCTATTTGGGCAAATAAAAATGCCGCAATAATATCGGATGGTAAAAATGAAGAACCAATATCAACCCAACCATATTTATCAACTTCTCCTCTAAAAAACGAAGAACGATTTGTTCCTTTTTCTCTAATAATTTCAGCTCTATTTATAAATCGTTCGTCATTAATAACTAACATGCCACCTTCACCTGAAATAATATTTTTTGTTTCATGAAATGAAAAAGCCGCCATGTGTCCAATAGACCCTAAAGGCTTTTCTTTGTAGTAAGAATCAATAGCTTGGGCAGCGTCTTCAACAACAAATAAATTATACTTACTTGCCAATGCCATCATTTTATCCATATCACAAGCGATTCCAGCATAATGTACAGGAATAATAACTTTTGTTTTTGATGTAATCAACTTTTCAATAAGATTAACATCCATATTTGGATTATCTAATCCACTATCACAAAAAACAATTTTTGCGCCTCTTAGTACAAAAGCATTCACCGTAGATACAAACGTAAATGATGGAGCAATTACTTCATCGCCTTCTTTGATGTCTAATAATATCGCTGCCATTTCTAAGGCGTCGGTGCAAGAAGTTGTTAATAAAACTTTTTTGAATTTGTATTTTTTTTCAAAAAACTCATGGCACTTTTTAGTGAATAATCCATCGCCTGATATTTTGAGTGAGGAAACTGCATCTCTAATATATTGCGTTTCGTTTCCACTTAAATACGGTTTATTAAAATGTATGGTATTCATAATTAACTTATTCTTAAACTATCTTTAATAATCCGCATTGGATTTCCAATAACAGAAACATTATCTGGAATATCTTTTGTGACTACTGTGCCTATTCCTATAATGACATTTTTTCCAATAGTAACATGATTGGAAATGATACTTCCAGCACCAATGAATGTATAATCTCCAATTATTACAGCGCCACAAACAACAACCCCTGGTGACAGATAACAACAATTACCAATTACCGTGTCGTGAGAAATAACAACACTATTATTTAAAAGAGTTCCTGATTTTAAGGTAACATTTTTATCGACATTACACATTGGATACATAAATACACCATCCTCAATAATGGCAGAATGACTAACAAAACACGACTTATGTATATATACAGGAATTTTTCTATTTAAATCCTTCAATTCTAATAAAATCTGATGCTTTCGTAACAGATGCTTATATCCAAGTGAAACAAAAAATAATGTTTCATGGTAATCATCTTTTTTATATTCCTCAAATCTCACAACGTTTAATTCACTATTTGCATTGAGATTATCATCAAAAAATAAAAAGTCAGAATAAGATTCATACTTCAAATAATTTAAGAATTGTTTTCCTAATTCACCAAAACCAATAATTGAAACTTTCATCTTAATGTAATTTAAAAATTATATTTTTCGTTAATAATAAATAACGGCCGATTTTGAACCTCTCTTAAAATCCTACCAATATACAAGGAAGCAAAACCAATTACCATTATTTGAATTCCACCTAAAAAAATAATCAAAGAAACTGTAGAGGTAAATCCAGGTTGATAGGTTATAAAAAATAGCTTAGAAAAAATGAGAAGTAATATAGACAGAAAACCAATTGTAGAAATTATAAATCCAAATCCAACCATGATTCGCAATGGATAATCCGAAAAAGAAATAATAGCTTCAATTGCCATCTTCAATCGTTTAGAAAAATTATACGACGACTCACCCACTTCTCTTTCTTTATGAAAGATCGGTAAATAGCCATGTTTAAATCCTAACCATGTTTCTAATCCTGGTATATACCTTGATTTTTCATTCAAAGTATTGTATGCGTTTACAAATTTACGATTCATGATTCGCAAGGTTGTAACATTATAAGGCGTATTATTCTTTGTTAACCAATTTAAAATAAAATTAAATAGTTTTGAAGTCATACGATTCAGAAAAGATGTTTTTCTTTCCGTGAATAAGCCATATGCAATATCTAATTTATTATCTATTAAAAAGTTCATTAATTTAGGTATTTCAGAAGGGGGCTCTTGCATATCCACATTTAGCATACCTACATAATTTCCTTTAGCTAAATTATAACCACAAGATAAAGCAATATGATGGCCAAAATTTCTGCTAAAATCAACTACTTTGACAAAACTATATTTTTTTGATAATGCAATGAGTAAATCAATTGAATTATTTTTACTTCCGTCGTTAACAAAAATTAATTCTACATCATCCTTTATAATGGATTTATTTAAGTATTCAATAAATACTTTTTCAAACTCCACACAAAATGAATCGGCTAAATAACCGTCGTTATAAATAGGTACAATAAATGAATACTTCATAATTCTAAGCGATTGTTATATTTAACTTGAGGTGTATTTTAAATAGTCTTTTGCATGAGGCCCTAAATTAAAAATCAAATCTAAAATAGTAACGCTATGTTGAAAGGGTTGAAAAAGTTGATCGTATTCTTTGTAATCAGCATAATCCATCCACTCAACTTTTACATCAGCATCATTGAATAGCTCTACATCTAAATAATTTTTTGCAGAAGGTCCTGAAATATATGTTTTTGCTCCAAGTTTCTTGCACGCTTCCAGCAATCTAGCATTTTTATCTCCTTGTAGATTTAATTCGTTGGAACGAATAATTTCTGTTTTAATGTCTAACAACTTGCAAATACCTTTTATAAATGAAAGATTAATTTCTGAAATATATTCACTTTTGGTTTCATATAATGAGAAAATAACTTCTTTATATATTTTAAAAAAAGGCGCTTTAGAATAATTACCTTGCAAAGTTGACATATGTTTTTTTGCCCAATGGTGTGTTGTAATTTTAGTTTCTTCAATCTTTTGATCTAAACTAATCTGTCTAACTGGTATGGTAATCCATTCTAACCCATTTGTTGTTTTAATTAAGTTTCTGTTTCTCCAATCATTTTTGGTATACTGAACTTCATCATAGATAACAAACGTGTCTGATTTTGCAATCAAATCGAAATACCCTTTCCAAGGAATATAATTAGACTGCAGAATGGCTATTTTACGATCTACCATGTTTTTAAATTGAAATACTCGAATAAATCATATTAACTCATACACAAAAATAACCTGAGTGCCATTAGTTATTACTTTCTCATTAACTAATTGAGAAGATAAAACTTTTACTGAGCTAAACATATACTTTGTATTTAACTCTTTCATTTTATCAAAATTTAAGTCCAAATTTTTAATCTCTGTTTTATGTTCGCTCAACTCTTTACAAAAAATATCACAATGATTGTCTATATTATCAATACCCATTTTTTTCATCTCTCTTTCTGAAACTTGCATCATATCAATTTTATGCTTCATAGGATAATAATAAAAATAACCATCGATGGTTTTATACCCATTATACTGAGCTATCTCGGGTTTTAAACCTAAACAAGCCACGTAAAAATCACCTGGCGGTACATTTTTTTTTACAATTTTAAAAAAATCTGTTTGATAATAATTTTGAAAACTATTACTTATTTCTGATTGAGGATTAATATAGGTACTGTAGAAACTATTCTCAATGTAATCCGATCCGTAATAATCCTTACTAGGAAAATTGAGGAATTGTAAAATGATTAAAATAAAAAACAACGGACCAACTAACAATTGAAATCTAACATGCTTATCTAACATAAATCGAATGGAATAGCTAAATAAAATAAACCATATTAATGGGAACAATCCGTAAAACCGAAGGGTAATTGAATTAAATAATTTGTTATTAGCAAATAGTTGGGTTAAATAATTCCAATTTGGAAGCACAAATAATAAAGCTGATAAAAAACCAACGGCAAGAAAAAATAAAATAAAAATACGTTGTTTTTTTTCGGCAACACAAAATGCAATGATTGTAAAAAGAAAAATAAAAGGTAATTGTGGAACAAAAAAATGATAATGACTTTTTAAAAATAACAGTATAGAAACTCCAATAACACCATTTAAGTTAATCGAATTAACGTGAATTAGTAGCGATCTGTGATTTTGAAAATGGTCAATAAATTGCATAGTAAATAATCGGTATTCGGCAATGACAGAAAATACTACAAATAAAAATATTGCTAATAAAAACCAACCATTAATTTCTTTTTTATAAAATGAATACACTAAGAATAAAATAAACAAAACCGGAATAAAAAATAAATTTAAAAAAGCCAACGTTGAATAGAATGGCACTAGAATAATAATAAGCCAATTTCTAAAGTGGTAATTTTTATTTAAAATAGTTAAGAATGCGTATAACAATAATGGTTGGGATGCAACCGAAATACCACCTGATGGCCAAAATGGCGAAAGTGAGAAACTAAGTGACACCAAAACAACTGCCCAATGATATTTATTTTTAAAAATTAAATCCTTTGAAAAAACATACATACTAAAAAATGCAACAACATGAAGTATAATGATATTAAGATTATAAGCAATCAATGGCGGAAATAACCAAAATAATAGAATAATAAAATTAAATTCTGATGGGTAACAGCCTCGAGGTAAACCACCTAAACTATTTGGAACTATAGATTGATTTGAATCGAATAGGGTTCCTGATTCAATTAAATTTTTATACCAAACAACATTAGAATCTAAATTATCGTGAATTAAAAAATGAGCATCATTTTGAAAAAAGATATTAGGTGATAAATAAATCCCTAAAATAAAAAGTGCGCCTATTAAATAATAGTACTCAGTTAAAAAGTTAAGTAATTTGATTTTAACTGTATTTAATGTCATGTATTTAAGCATGAATTAAATGATTGATAGAGGACATAAATTTCTTATAATTAACGTCTGCATTAAAATAGGCTTCCCAATTTTTTCTGCATATTTGATGAAACTCATATGTGTTTTTATTTGAATAACTAAACTCGGTTATTCTATCCGAAACATCTCTTGGGTCAAAATCAGGTTTTATTAAAAACCCTGTCTCGTCATTACAGATTTCATTGCAGCCACCTACATTTGTGCTCATAATTGGAATACCGTAACTTTGTGCTTCCATCATGGATACTGGCAAACCTTCGGAAGAACTCAAACTTATAAATAAATTAATAGCGGTTGTTTTATAAAATAATTCTATTTCTTGTTTTGATAACAACCCATAAAAAACAACTTCAATATGATTTGGAAGCAATGTTACTGCTTTTTTTAAGTTTTCAAAATCAGGCCCGTTGCCAATAATATGCCACGTGATAGGTAATTCAATATATTTTAAAACATCTACCATTAAATGCAAGCGTTTAACATCTCGTATAATAGAACAACTCACTATTTGAAATTTCTCTGAAATAGGATTTATTTGATTTGTGTCATTTAAGGTTCCCAAATAACTCGATTTTATTTTTTTTTCATAAGTTGGGCTATTTTTTTTCAAGTGATTAGCTCCAGCTTTTGAAACAGAAAAAACAGAGTCTAAATACCTAAACTGTAACTTACGAAATGGAATAAAACCATATTCCGTTTGATTTTCAAAGACATCATAACCATGTGCTCTGCTTATAGCAGTAGCTTGAGGCAAATTTTGTTTTAGAAGTGCAGCAATTGTTGCAAAATCACTAAGCCAATAAGCATATAAATAAACATTTTTTGAACGACCATTTTTTATAATAGTTGAATAATAGTTTGCCTTAAAAATCAATTGCTTGAACAAAGAATAGTTATAGAAAAATAATTTAGAAAATAACTTTTTCTTTACTAATAAACTAAAATCACTGAATGCCCATTTAATAGCTTGAAGAAAAATAGATATAGTCATTTTTTGCTTTATAATTATTGGCGATGGAATTACAAAACAATTTTCAGGTAAAGGCTTGATCGACACTTTTCCTTTTTGCGGTAAAAAATAAACAGCATCAAATGCGTTAGCTAAATATAATAATTCATCCCATAAATAAATTTCTCCCTGTTCGTCACAAGGAAAACTAGAGGTGAAAACATATATTGTTTTTTTTAAACTCATTAATAAAAGAAAGATATTTGTTGATTTATTTTCACTTTAGCATCAATTTATTTTTAGCAAATGGCTTTAACTATGGAAAAATTCCGACATAAAATGCCTGAAGTAATATATTGAAACAGAAAAATTAACAAAGATGTTTTTGAAAAAGCACAATAGGCTTTTCCATCTATTTTCCTTAATTGATTTTATATTAAGTAATAATATGACATGCTTGTTTAATTTACTAATATTATTGCTTTGTAAATAGTCTTCTTTCCCTCTTTGTCTGCGTTTATACATTTCAATAATCAATTCGTGTCCAATAGCTGATTTCGAATTTGTTTGTGTCGTCGACACAGATTGTGGGTTAGTTCGATAATAATATAAGTTTTCAGATAAATTAGATATTTCATGATTATCTAATATTAAGGAATGCATATAAATATCTTCAGAACCAATTCTATCAAACCAAATGTTATAAAAACCAATTTCAGATAACAACTCTTTTCTTAGCATTAAAGCTGAACCTACAAATGTGGTTCTATAGTTTTTAAATTCAATTTTTATTTGTTCTGTGGTCAAAGCAAAATTAGTCTGATAAATAAAATTATTGTTTATGTCTATTTTGATAATATTGGAACCAACTGCGTGAATGCTTGGATTATTTTCAAAGAAAAAAACTAATTTTTCTAATCTTGTGATATCACTATAATCATCAGCATCTTGAAAAGTAATAAATTCCCCTTGACATATTGCAAACAATTTGTTTGACGCTTGCAAGTATCCTAAATTAATTTCATTGTGAAATGTTTTGATTCTTTTGTCATCATAAGCATCAATAATATTCTTGGTACTATCGCTTGAACAATCGTCTGCAATCAACAACTCAAAATTTATATAAGTTTGATTAATAATACTATCTATTGCTTGCGAAATATATTTTTCGCAGTTATAGGCAGGCATGATGATGGAAACCAGTGGTTGCAATTTTTTGTTAATTTATAACACTTTTGAAATAAAATTTCAAAAACAAAAAAACATCTTGATACTTTATTTGAAATAAATTTGAATTTAGAGCCAATCTAAAAAAGCTAAAATTACTACCTTTTACTCCTGGAAAGTAACACAACCTTTTTGCTAAATTTGATAATGTATGTTCAAATTGGGTTTTATCGAAAACCATTGTAGAAATGTTTGCCATCTGTAGTTTGGTTAAAAAATTAAATGCAACTATCCTATCACTAACATTACTAAATGGGCGATAATTAATTATTTGCAACCATTTCTCAAATTCAATGTTTGATATTTCTATATTTAACTTTTTAAGTTGATTAAACTGTATAGCTTGATGACCCAACTTTTGAGTTTCATTGCTATCGCTTGTTATTTGTGCATTGTGCACCCTGTATCTTAACAAAACCTCTGGATAATTAGCGCCTTTTGTAACATCTAACAATTTGGACCATAAATCATAATCTTCAACATGCAAAGCGGTCTCATTGTAAATTAAATTATTTTCTTTTAAAACTGAGGCACGTAGGCAAATAGTAGGATGTGCAAATGGACTAGAAAACAATGATGCTATTTTTATATCTTTATGTGTAGTATGTTTTTTTTGAAGAACATTTGTATCACCGAAACATTCGTAATATGAGCCTAATAATCCAATTTCTTTATTTATGTCTAAAAATTTAATTTGTTTTTCAATTCTATCATATTTTGAAACATCATCGCCATCCATTCGAATAATATATTCTCCACTTGCTAAATTTAATCCAATATTAAGAGTTTTTATTAACCCTAAATTTTTTTCATTATTGATAAAGATAATCCGATTATCAGATTCCGCAGCAAGCTTTACTATTTCTAAAGAATTATCCGTTGAGCCGTCATTAATAATAATAAATTCAAAATCTTTGAAACTTTGATTTAAAATACTTTGTATGGCTTCGAAAACATATTTTTCGCAATTAAATACTGGTAATATAACAGATACTTTAGGCATCAAATACTTATATTTTAATCCATGTTTCTGGTAGTAAATCAATGGTGTTTATAGAGGTATTAATAAACCAATTCTTAGGCGCAATTACCACTTTATCGGAAGATTGATTTAACCAAGCTCCCCACCAACTAAATGAGCTATTGGCTATGATATTATGTTTGCACGAACGCATTAGCCTTAAGTCTTCATAATTCATATTCTTTTCAACATAACAAATAGTGTGCTTGGTTTTTAAATTAGCTTTAACCCAATCTATGTCGTCAGAAAAAACATAAATCACAATTTCTTCGTTGCTTTGCGCAATGTATTTTATGGCATTATAATAGTAATCTAAACTACATATTCCATGATAATTCGCAATTGTTTTATTGCTCACATAATCTCCCCTTCTAATATGCAAGGCAACAGATTTTTTTGATTGCATTTTTTCAAAAAGCACTTCGTTTGATTTTCTTAATGGCATTGTGATTTTTAAATCATCTAATAACGTTGATCTAATATCACTAAAATATTTTTCAGATTGCCAATACCCTTTTAAATAGATGTTGTTATTTGTGTAACCTAAAACATCTGAATTAAATTTGAAATTTTGCTCTTCGATAAGAATAGGTCTATAGTATGTTTTTTTTAAAGTTTGTATTATTCGTGCAATTCCCTTCGCTCTATTTGGGAAAAAAAAACTAATATCTGTGTTATCGGCTAGTGAATTTTTACAACCGAAAACATCCAAATTATATTGTCTTACTTTATTATTATTGTAAATACTGGCATCTAACTTAAATGGAATATTAAGTTTTATTGAAAGATTTCTTGCAATTGCAAACTGAAATAGTTGATTACCTAAACCTCCATTTAATTCAGAAATAATCATTTTTTTCTTGCTAATATGTGATAACCAAAACATAACATCTCTGAAGAAATGGTATCGTTATCAGATGCTTTTCTTAAAATTTTCAACACTTTATCTATTGATTTCAATTCGTCAATGGTGAGTTTTACATTGGTATATTTTGGAGTAAATGCACCTATTCGCCTAACTTCTTGTGCTAAATACTCAAAGTAATTTCCATTTGGGGTTATCTCAATAATTTCAAAATTATTTTTAGCTAAAACATCTTTATAAAAATATTGGCTAAACCCTGAGTAAAAATGATAGGGTGCAAAATGAGTCAAACTACAAAACGGCGCTGTTAATATCAAATAGCCGTTATTTTTTAAAAGTCTACTAAACTCTGCCATCGCTTCCATTGGATTTATAATATGTTCAAATACTTCTGTACACATTACTATATCAAACGAAGCATTTGGCTCAGGTATTGAAGCAATGTCAGATACAATATCTAATTTGCCGTAATCCCATTTTTCCATTTGTAGTCCATTATTTAATTCAGTTGGAATATATTGAGCAAAATCTTGAGATACATAATTAAGATGTGCGCAGAATTTTTTAAACTGTTGCTCTCCAGCACCTGCATCTAATAGCCTTGCGCCTGATGGCATTTTTTTTAAAGTCTTCTCTAGCCAATTTACTCTCGTTGTTTCGTTTTTTGTGCCAACAACTATTTCGGGCTCGTAAGGTTTTATACCAAGTATTTTTTTTATTATTTTCTTAACCATGCTTCTTCTGTTACAAAAATTGAATTTATATGCGTGTCTGCAAACAACATATATCCTTTTGTTTTTAAATAGTTAATAATCTCGTAATTCTTAATACCTTGTCCTGTTTCAGAATATGAAATTGTTTCTATACAAATTACTAAAGGTTTATGTTTTTCGAAATTGATGCTTTTAATAATTTGTTCATCTAACCCCTCCACATCTAAATTCATAAATTGAGGAAAATCATTATTAAAATATTTATTTAAAATTGTGTTTATGCTAAATACGTTAATTGGTATTTTTTTTAAGATTTTGAAATTATTTTCAGTCACTAATCTATTTGCCTCTTCTTCTGAAAACGTATTCATTGTAGGTGCATTTAAAACATAAAGCAACAACTCTCCATCAGTATTACTTAATCCGCAATTTAAATTAATATCAAGTGGTCGATGTTTAGGAAACAAGGCAAATAATTCTGGGTCAGGCTCAATATTAATTCCTTTTGAACCTAAACTGCTTAGTAATGCTGTGTTACTAAGATGAAAGGGATGATGCGCACCAATATCAATATAGGTTGGGTTTTGTATTTTCAATACATCAAAAATAAATTTAACGATTAAATCTTCCCCTGTTTGAGAATAAGAAGCTTTTTGCCAAGGGTTTGATTGTTCTTTTTTTAAAAATTTAATCATCTTATTTTCTGTTTTTTATTTCATTTTGTGTAAAATATTTCAAATTCAAATACAATTGATCCCCTGCATAGCCATTAACAGTATCGATTACATTAACGAAATTGTTCTTTGTCATAAACGATTCCACATCATTTTTAAGGGGTTGATTTTTATACAATTCAACCGCCTCAACTTCCATCCAAATTAATTTTATTTTTTCTATAAAATCACTTGCGCCTTCTAAAACCATTAATTCTGCACCTTGAACATCAATGTGCATAAAATCAATTTCTGTAATGTTTTTTTCTGTTACGTATGTTTCAATCCTGATTGTATTAACCTCAACTTTATTTTTAAATTCTAACCAATTTACATAACTCTTCATTTTATCAGATGGCGGTAGCAATGAACTTGATTTATTTCCAAAGTCCCAATCTAAATCAGCATTCATATTTGACGGTCGTCCTTCAGATAAATAAAAAGTTGCCGTTCCATTAATATTACTCAAGGCAACATTCTCCAAAATAATATTTGACCGTTGATATTTTAGTATAGACTTTTTTCCTATTTCGATATTATCAAGTCGAGGCTCAAAGGCATAAACCGTTGCGTTTGGAAATAATATGGAATATTTTATCGAATCTTCAGATTCACATGCTCCAATATCAAAAACAGTTTTCACTAATTCTGGTTTCAGAAATGCTAGAATATCAGCTTCAATTTCGAGCGGGGTATTAATGTATTTATCTCTATTAAACATATAAGTTAAACTATTTTTGTACTTAATTAATTATAGAAATATTCATTTCCATTGGATTTAATAAAATTCCATTCGTATTCTTTAAAATACTTTCATCTAAATTTTCTACTACATCAGAAATGGTGATATATATGTTTTCATCGATGTACTGTATCACTTGGGTGCCAATCGACAACCCAATAACAAATTTATATTCGCCACCTGAAAAAATAATATTCTTTTCAGTAAAGCGCGCTCTGTATTTCCCAGTCAAAAAATTTTGCGGCTTGTTCCAAGATGTTCTTATTGGAGTTTCATATTCATTAACCATACCAAGACCTACTATTAACCCTGAAATATTTTGTTTCACCTCAAAATCAACTTCAACACACCAAGGCTTCCCTAATGGGATTTCATTTAAAGCTTCGCCAGATAAATCAAATACTTTTAGCTGTGTTGCATAGGCCCATTTGTTTACTCCATTAAAAATGTAAGTGCTTTTGTTAACATATGTATTGCTATTCAAGTATTTTTTTATTGTATCTCCTATATGTCCATGATGTTTTAATTGCCCATTTTCTAACAAAACGGCTTTTGTACATAGGCTCTGAACGGCAGATATGTTATGACTCACAAACAAAACTGTTCGTCCCTCACCCGAACTAACATCTTTCATTTTACTTAAACATTTTTTTTGAAACTCAGCATCACCAACAGCTAACACCTCATCGACTATTAAAATTTCTGATTCGAGGTAAGCTGCAACGGCAAAGGCCAGTCGCACCATCATGCCCGAAGAGTAGCGTTTTACAGGAGTATCTAGATATTTTGCAACTCCGCTAAAATCAATAATTTCATCGAGCTTTCTTTTTATTTCAGCCTTACTCATTCCTAAAATAGCGCCATTTAAAAAAATATTTTCGCGTCCAGTTAAATCAGGATGAAAACCTGTACCAACTTCTAATAAAGCAGCTATGCGACCTTTTACTTTTACCTCGCCAGTAGTTGGTGTAGTAACCTGTGATAATATTTTTAAAAGCGTGGATTTCCCTGCCCCATTTTTACCAATAATCCCTAATACTTCACCTTGCATTACTTCAAAATTAATATCCTTTAACGACCAAACATAATCGCTACCACTTATTTTACTGCGATCATTTGCATCACCTACTTTTAAATAAGGATCTTCTTTACCACGCATTTTTGCCCACATACGATTTAAATCGTGCGAGATAGTTCCGGTGCCCAATTGCCCTAGACGGTATTGCTTGGATATGTTTTCGGCTTTTAAAACGATGTTACTCATAGTAAATTATACAGTGTCCATAAACGTTTTTTCGACTCTATGGAATATGATTAAACTAATTAAAAATAAAGTGGCTGTAAATCCAAAACTATAGCCTAAATGCATCCAATTAAATTCGCCAACACCTAAAAATGCATATTTA